>NZ_JCANQV010000205.1:0-10720 GCF_059553635.1 Candidatus Streptomyces philanthi | reverse complement strand
CAGCCGCGGCGAAGCCGCGCGCCGGCGCCGCCGAAGTCGACCACGACCCCGACGCGCTTGGTGCCCTCCTTAGCGGGCGTGTTCGCGCACAGCGCGGCGAAGTCGGCGCCGGCGCGCGGCTTCGCCGCGGCTGCGGAGTCCGCGCTGACGGTGAAGCGGAAACCGATCACCGTGCCGTCCGCGGGCCGCAGCGTGCCGGGCCCCTCGGTGGCGTACGCCCACCCCCCGCCCCTCGGGGCGGTCCAGAACGACCAGTAGCGGTACTCCTGCGCCTGGGCGGGCGCCGCGGCGAGACCGGTGACCGCGCCCGCGAGCAGCAGCGCGCCGGCGAGAGCGCCGCGCCGCCTCACAGCGTGTTCCTCTTGCGGTTGCTCAGCAGGAAGCCGATGCCCGCGCCGAAGGCGAGCCCGCCACCGATGATCCACCACAGGTTGGGGCCCGAGCCGCCGCCGGAGTCCTCGGTCTTCTCGGCGGAGGGCTTCGCGGCGGCCGGCTTCGGCCCGGTGGCGTTCAGCGCCGCGACCAGGTCGGTGCCGCCGAAGTGCCGCGGGTCGGTACCGGTGGCGTGCGCGGTGAGGACGAGCTGCGCGTACGCGGCCGGGCCGCCCTGCCGCGCCCACTCGGGGCCGTGCTTCTCCAGCCAGGCGAGGGGCTTGCGGGCGGCCGCGCCGTGCCCGCCCACGGCCAGGGCGAGCACCGCGTTCGCGGTGGTGCCGACGTCCGGCTGCTTCCCGGCGCCCGGCATCGCCGACAGCAGGTGCTGCCCGTCCTTGTCGAGCCGCGCCACCAGGTGGGCGCTCGCCGCCTCGGCCGCCGCCTTCGGGTCGTCCCCGTGCTCGGCCTCGCCGTCCTTGCAGGCCAGGGGCGCGACGGGGGTGTCGGCCTCCTTGCCGGCGGGCTTGACGACGAAGCCGAGGCCGCGGGCGCCCAGCGCGGCCGCGGCGGTGGCGCTGTCGTTCGCCGCGAGCGTGTCGTCCTGCCGCTGGAAGGCGAACGCGCCCCGCTCGGCCTCCTTCGCGTCGCAGCCCACCCTCAGGGCGAGCAGCGCGTCGTACGGGGACCTGCCCTTCTTCGAGGTGACGGCATCCGGCTTCGTGCCCGCGGCGGCCAGCGCGCCGATCACCACGGACGTGGAGTTGGTGTCGCTCGCCGCGCCGGGCCCGGTCATCGAGGGCCAGCCGCCGTCGTCGTTCTGCACCGACTTCAGCCAGGTGACCGCCTTCTGCACCGCCGCGCCGTGCCCGCCGAGCGCGGTGAGGGCCTGTACCGCGACGGCGGTCTGGTTGGTGTCCCGCTTCGCCGCCGCGTCGCAGGGCTTGCCCGGTTCGGCGCGGAAGGCGGTGAACGCCCCGTCGGCGCACTGCTGGCCCGCGAGCCAGTCCACCGCCCGGTCCGCCGGGCGCACGCCCGCGGTGTGCTGGGCGAGCAGCGCGAGCGACTGCCGCCACACCCCGTCGTACTGCGGTGACGCGGTGCCGTACAGGCCGTCGGGCAGCTTGCCGGGGGAGGGGGAGGCGGCGGACGCGGCGGGTGCGGCGGCGCCCAGCACGGCCACGGCGGCCAGTACGGCGGCCGTACGGCGGGCCGGGACGGCGGGGAAGGGGGCCTTGGGGACCATCGGTCGGTGCCTCTCGGGGTCGGTTCGCGGCGGGACGCGCGGCCGCGCTCGGACCGCCACGTGGCGGTCCTCGGACCGTGGACGGTGGCACCGGGCTCGGCTCCGCATTCCTCGGCGGTGCCGCGCACCGGCCGGCACCCGGTGGGGCCGGTCCGGTGGCGCGAGCCTTGGTCGTGCCCCGCCGGGTGCTCCGGCTCGTACGGGCGGCCGCCGCGGCTGCGCGCGTACGGGCCCGTCCTCACGGTTGCGGGTCAGCGCCGGAATTCCACCGGCTTCCCCCGGTCGGACACGGATGAAGTTGTCACGCCCACCTTAAACCGGACAGGTGGCCGGGTGGCCCGGACGGACGCGGCGGGGGAGGCGGGCGGCGGTCACGGCCGTGCCGTGGACGGCGTGTGCCGGAGCTGGTATCAGTTTCTGATGCAGCATCAGAAAAAAGAAGGGGACTCTGTGCGGTCACACGGGAACTCTGCGTGACCGTGCGTGCGTTGTCGGGTCAGGTGCCAGGGCAGGGAACCGATCGCGGGAGGCGGCGGCGATGAGCGAGCTCGTCGAGCACGAAAAGCTCTACATAGGCGGGGAGTGGGTCGACCCGGCGGGCCCGGGGGTGATCGACGTGGTCTCGCCGCACACCGAGCGGCTCATCGGCCGCGTCCCGCACGCCTCGCGCGCCGACGTGGACCGCGCGGTGGCCGCGGCCCGCCGGTCCTTCGACTCCGGGGTGTGGGCGAACGCCCCCCTGGCGGACCGGATGGCGGTGGTGACACGGATCAAGGACGCCCTCGCGGCACGCAGCGAGGAGTTCGCCCGCCTCATCGGCGCCCAGAACGGCACACCGGTCACCTCCGGCGTCCTGGTGCAGTCGCTCGCCGCGGTGATGGTGTGGGACGCGGCCCTCGCCGTCGCGGCCGGCACCACGTACGAGGAGCGCAGGGCCGGGGTGCTCGGGCCGCTGCTGGTGCGGCGGGAGCCGGTCGGGGTGGTCGCCGCCGTCGTCCCGTGGAACGTCCCCCAGTTCACCGCCGCGGCCAAGCTCGCTCCCGCGCTGCTCGCGGGATGCTCCGTGGTGCTCAAGACCGCGCCCCAGACCCCGCTCGACGCCTGTCTGCTCGCCGACATCGCCACCGAGGCGGGGCTGCCGGAAGGAGTGCTGTCGGTCCTGCCGGCCGACCGCGAGACCAGTGAGTACCTGGTCGGTCACCCGGACGTCGACAAGGTGTCCTTCACCGGCTCGGTCGCGGCGGGCCGCCGTGTCATGGAGGTCGCCTCCCGCCATCTGGCCCGCGTCACGCTGGAACTGGGCGGCAAGTCCGCTGCGGTGATCCTCCCGGACGCCGACCTGGACGCCGCGGTGGCGGGCATCGCCCCGTTCGCCTGGATGATCAACGGCCAGGCGTGCGTCGCCCAGACCCGCGTCCTCGCCCCGCGCGAGCACTACGACGAGATCGCCGAACGCTTCACGGCGGCGGCCCGCGCGCTGCGGACCGGTGACCCGCTCGACCCCGCCACCGAGATCGGCCCGCTGGTCAGCCGCCGCCAGCAGCAGCGCTCCCTCGACTACATCGCCCTCGGCAAGAAGGAGGGCGCCACCCTCCTGGCCGGGGGTGCCGTCCCCGAGGACCACCCCACGGGCTGGTACGTCGAACCCACCCTTTTCGGCGATGTCTCCAACACCCGGCGGATAGCCCGCGAGGAGATCTTCGGCCCGGTCGTCTGCCTGCTGCCGTACGACGGGGAGGAGGAGGCCATCCGGATCGCGGACGACTCGGAGTACGGCCTGTCCGGCTCGGTGTGGACGGCGGACACCGAACGCGGCATCGACGTGGCACGCCGGGTGCGTACCGGCACGTACTCGGTCAACGGCTTCAGCATCGACATGCTCGGCCCGTTCGGCGGCCGCAAGAACTCCGGCATCGGGCGGGAGTTCGGCCCCGAGGGCTTCGCCGAATACCTGGAGTACAAGACGATCCACCTCCCGGCGGGTGCGTGATGGGCGCCCGCTGGCGGGTGGAGGTGGACCGCGGTGTCTGCATCGGCTCGGGGATGTGCGCGGCGGTGGCGCCGGACGGCTTCCGGCTCGACGCCGCACGGCAGGCGCACCCCGCGGCACCCGAGACCGACGCCGGCGACGCCGTCCTGGCGGCGGCCGAGGGCTGCCCCGTGGAGGCGATCGCCCTCACGGTGGCGGAGACGGGGGAGGTGGTGTTCCCGCCCGGGGAATGAGCCGGCGGGAGGCCGTGGAATGCCGGGCGGCCGGGGGTGGTTCGGGCGTGCGCGTCCCGCCGGGCGGCCGGGGCGGATGGCCCGACGCGCCGCCCCGGCCCGCTACGGGTCAGCCGCGCGCCCCCGCGTCCTTCCCCGGTGCCGTGAGGTCGATCAGCCGGCAGACCGTCTCGATGTCGATCTTCACCTGGGCGATCGACGCCCGCCCCGACAGCCAGGTCACCAGCGCCGAGTGCCAGGTGTGCTCGATGACCCGGACCGCCGACAACTGCTCGGGGGAAGGCGGCCCCTCCAGCCCCATCGCGTCCAGGATGATCGCCGTCGTCAGCCGGGAGACGGTGTCCACCTCCGGGCTCACCGACCGGTCCGCGAAGGTCAGCGCGCGCACCATCGCGTCGGCCAGATGCGGTTCGCGTTGCAGCGCCCGGAAGGCCCGCATCAGGGTCTGGGCGACCCTCGCCCCCGGGACTTCCTCGGACGGCGGGCGCTTGCGCAGCGTCCCGTGCAGATGCTGGAGCTGGTCCTGCATGGTCGCGACCAGCAGATGCACCTTGGAGGGGAAGTAGCGGTAGAGGGTCCCCAGCGCCACACCGGAGGTCTCGGCGACCTCGCGCATCTGCACGGCGTCGAAACCGCCGCGGCTCGCCAGCCGGGCACTGGCGTGCAGGATGCGGCGGCGCCTGGCCTCCTGACGCTCGGTCAGGGGAGGTGCCGCGGGGAGCGCCGGTCCGGCCGCCCTGGATTCCGTCGTCATCTGTCCCACTCCCTGGCATTCCGTCCGCGATGCGGTGCGCGCCACCGGCGTGACCGGCACAGCATGGCAGGGCGCCGGGCCGTGGCGCGAATCACCTGGCCCGCCTCTTTCGGCCACCGCACCGGCCGGTAGATTCAAAGCTCGTCGAACTGATCAGTAGCATGGCAGTTCTGAAACTTGTTCTAGATTACCGCCGGCGGTTACGCTCCGGCGGAAGTCCCGTCGAGAAGGGGGCCGCGCGTGACCGCAGAGGCCGTCCGGGCAGCCGTGTCCCGTCCCGGCGACGTGTCACCGGCCACCGGCAAGACACCCGGCGACCGCCCCCTGCGCATCGCCCTGCTCACCTACAAGGGGAACCCGTTCTGCGGCGGACAGGGCGTCTACGTACGCCACCTCTCCCGCGAACTGGCCCGCCTCGGCCACACCGTCGAGGTGATCGGCGCGCAGCCCTATCCCGTCCTCGACGACGGGGTCACCCTCACCGAACTCCCGAGCCTCGACCTCTACCGCCAGCCGGACCCCTTCCGCACCCCCCGGCGCGGCGAGTACCGCGACTGGATCGACGCGCTGGAGGTCGCCACGATGTGGACCGGCGGCTTCCCCGAGCCGCTGACCTTCTCGCTGCGCGCCCGGCGCCATCTCGCCGCCCGCAGCGGCGCGTTCGACGTGGTGCACGACAACCAGACGCTCGGCTACGGCCTGCTCGGCGGCCCCGGCGCGCTCGGCGCCCCGCTGGTCACCACCATCCACCACCCCATCACCGTCGACCGCCGCCTCGACCTGGCCGCGGCCACCGACTGGAAGCGCCGCTCCTCCGTCCGCCGCTGGTACGGCTTCACCCGGATGCAGAAACGTGTCGCCCGCCGGCTGCCGTCCGTGCTCACCGTCTCCGGCTCCTCCCGCCAGGAGATCGTCGACGACCTCGGCGTCCCCGCCGACCGCATCCATGTCGTGCCCATCGGCGCCGACACCGACCTCTTCTCACCCGACCCCTCCGTCCCCGAGGTACCGGGCCGCATCGTCACCACCTCCAGCGCCGACGTCCCCCTCAAGGGCCTCGTCCACCTCGTCGAGGCACTCGCCGTGGTCCGCGCCGAGAACCCCGACGCGCATCTCGTGGTCGTCGGCAAGCGCGCCGACGACGGACCGGTCGCCGCCGCGATCACCCGCCTCGGCCTCACCCGCGCCGTCGAGTTCGTCAAGGGCATCAGCGACGCCGAACTCGTCGACCTGGTCCGCGGCGCCCAGGTCTCCTGCGTCCCCTCCCTCTACGAGGGCTTCTCCCTGCCCGCCGCCGAGGCGATGGCCACCGCCACCCCGCTGCTCGCCACCACCGGCGGCGCCCTCCCCGAGGTCGCCGGACCGGACGGCGAGACCTGCCTCGCGGTGCCCCCGGGCGACTCCGACGCCCTCGCCACCGGACTGCTCCGCCTCCTGGGCGACGCCTCGCTGCGCCAACGCCTCGGCACCGCGGGACGCGAACGCGTCCTCGCCCGCTTCACCTGGCGGCAGGCCGCCCTCGGCACCGCCGAGCACTACCGCGCGGCCATCGCCCAGCAGGCCGCCCGCCGCCCCGCCTCCGCGCCGGCCCCCGCCGGACGCGGCTGACCCCGCCGCCAGTCCCCGCCCCGACCCGCCGGACGAAAGCAGAACGCCGTGCTGACCGTCGACTTCTCCCGATTCCCGCTCGCACCGGGCGACCGCGTCCTCGACCTGGGCTGCGGCGCGGGCCGGCACGCCTTCGAGTGCTACCGGCGCGGCGCCCGCGTCGTCGCCCTCGACCGCAACGCCGAGGAGATCCGCGAGGTCGCCAAGTGGTTCGCCGCCATGAAGGAGGCCGGTGAGGCCCCCGAGGGCGCCACCGCCACCGCCATGGAGGGCGACGCGCTGGCCCTGCCGTTCCCCGACGACAGCTTCGATGTCGTCATCATCTCCGAGGTCATGGAGCACATCCCGGACGACAAGGGCGTCCTCGCCGAGATGGTCCGTGTCCTGCGCCCCGGCGGACGCATCGCCGTCACCGTGCCCCGCTACGGACCCGAGAAGGTCTGCTGGGCCCTGAGCGACGCCTACCACGAGGTCGAGGGCGGCCACATCCGCATCTACCGCGGCGACGAACTCCTCGCCAAGATGCGCGCCGCCGGCCTGAAGCCGTACGGCACCCACCACGCCCACGCACTGCACAGCCCCTACTGGTGGCTCAAGTGCGCCTTCGGCGTCGACAACGACCAGGTCCTGCCCGTGAAGGCGTACCACAAGCTGCTGGTCTGGGACATCATGAAGAAACCCCTCGCCACCCGGCTCGCCGAGCGCACGCTCAACCCCCTCATCGGCAAGAGCTTCGTCGCCTACGCCACCAAGCCGCACCTGCCCGAGGCGGACGCGCAGTGACGACACCGGGGCGTACCGAACGGCTGGTGCTGCCGGGCGTGCTCACCGCCGACCAGGCGGCCCGCACGGTCGCCGGCATCCTCGCCACCCAGCGCACCGACGGCGCCATCCCCTGGTTCCGCGGCCACCACCTCGACCCCTGGGACCACACCGAGGCCGCCATGGCCCTCGACGCGGCCGGCGCCCACGACCGCGCCGAGGCCGCCTACGAATGGCTCGCACGGCACCAGAACCCGGACGGCTCCTGGTACGCGGCCTACGCCGACGGCGACCCCGACGCGCCCACCGACCGCGGCCGCGAGACCAACTTCTGCGCCTACATCGCCGTCGGCGTCTGGCACCACTACCTCGCCACCGGCGACGAGTCCTTCCTCGACCGGATGTGGCCCGTCGTCTACGCCGCGATCGAGTTCGTCCTCGCGCTCCAGCAGCCCGGCGGCGAGATCGGCTGGAAGCGGGAGGACGACGGCACCCCCGTCACCGATGCCCTGCTCACCGGCTCCTGCTCCGTCCACCACGCGCTGAGCTGCGCCCTCGCCCTCGCCGACCAGCGCGAGCAGCCCCAGCCCGACTGGGAACTCGCCCTCGGACGCCTCGGCCACGCGATACGCCGCCACCCCGAACGCTTCCTGGACAAGTCCCGCTATTCCATGGACTGGTACTACCCGGTCCTCGGCGGCGCCCTGCGCGGCGCGGAGGCCCGCGCCCGTATCGACGAGGGCTGGGAGAAGTTCGTCGTCCCCGGCCTCGGCGTGCGCTGCGTCGACCCCAATCCCTGGGTGACCGGCGGGGAGAGCGCCGAACTCGCCCTGGCGCTCTGGGCGATGGGCGAGTCCGATCGCGCGGTGAGCATCCTGTCCTGGATCCAGCACCTGCGCGCCGAGGACGGCATGTACTGGACCGGCTACGTCTTCGACGACGACACCATCTGGCCCCGCGAACGCACCTCCTGGACGGCCGGCTCCCTGCTCCTCGCGGTGGCGGCCCTCGGCGGCGACGAGGCGACCACCTCCGTCTTCGGCGGCGAAGGGCTCCCGAAGGGGCTGGCCCCGGACTGCTGCGGTTAGGGCCTGTCACGGAAGTGGTCCGGGTCTCACGGTCGTGAAACCCGGACCGCTGCCGCGGCCAGGGTGTCCCGCGATCCCTCCGCGTCGATCAGGGTGGGCGCTGATCGCCCGTCACGCACCGCCTCAAATGGCGTGAAAACGACGGTGTTCACACCCGTCACGCCACATCCCCTCGTGAACAGCGGAAACAGCCGCTGAGCATGCCGGTGAACCGGCGCGACACGATCTTGCTCTATTCGTTCAAGGGTTCGTCGTGTCCTTCTTCCGTGTTAGCGTGCGGCCAACTTCCCCGACAAGAAAGTGGGTTGCGGCGTGACGCGAGAAAACTCCCGTCGCCTTTACCCGTTACCCGAGCGGCAGTTGCTCGGAAAGGCCGACGAGCGGTACGAGACGCTCAGGCAGGGGTTCAATCAACGGTTCGGCAGTACGCCGTCGCTCATCGGATTGATCGAGAGCGACAAAGACGCCGTCGCCATGCTGGATTACGCCCTGCAGAATCATCTGCGACCGACGGTGCGGGGCGGCGGCCACTGCTACGAAGGCTTCGTCGACACGAACGGCGTCATTCTCGACCTCAGCCCCATGAAGGGCGTACGTGCCGACAAGGACATACACGGAAGGCCGACATTCAGCGTCGAGGGCGGCGCGACCAACTGGGACGTCTACACCACCCTGTTCCGCGGATACGGGCGCACGGTTCCGGCGGGGTCCTGCTATTCGGTCGGCGCGGGCGGCCATATATGCGGCGGCGGATACGGGCTGTTGTCCAGGCGGGACGGGCTGACGGTCGACCATCTCGTCCAGGTCGACGTCGTGACCGTGCGGAACGGCCAGGTCAAGGTGGTGTGCGCCCACCGGGACGACGAGGACCCGCACAAGAAGGATCTCTTCTGGGCCCACACCGGAGGCGGTGGCGGCAACTTCGGGATCGTCCTGCGCTACCACTTCCGGGACGACATACCCGAGCCCCCGAAGCATGTGTGGCTCAGCAACGTCGCCTGGCACTGGAAAGACCTGGACCGGAATGATTTCGATCGGCTGCTGACGAACTACGGTAAGTTCTTCAAAACCTACAGCGCCGCCGGCGAACAGAAGTACAAGGATCTGTTCGCGATGCTCAAACTCACCCACAGGTCAAGCGAGAACATCGTCCTGGTGACCCAGTGGAACGGCGACGACTCGCGCCCCTTGGAGGAATTCCTGCAAGCCGTCCAGCAGGGAATGAAGGCCAGGGCGACCGTCCAGCACCGCCCCGTCGGCGGCCACTTCCTTTCCTATCCGGACATGCGCCGGATGCCCTGGTTCCAGGCCACCATGGACCTCAACGGCTCGGGGCACAACCAGCGCGGCAAATACAAGTCCGCCTATCACCGCAAGCCGTTCACCGCCGAGCAGATGGACGCCTTCTGGACGTGGCTGAACAAGGAAAAGCCCCCGGTCGACCTGAAGCAGACCCTGGTGCAGATCGACTCGTACGGATGCCGGATCAACGCGCGCGGTCCCAAGGAGACGGCCGTCCCGCAACGCGACTCGATCATGAAGCTCCAGTACCAGACCTACTGGACCAACCCGGACCACGACACGGCGCACCTCGACTACCTGCGGGGCTTCTACCGTGACGTCTACGCGAAGGACGGCGGCATCCCGGAGATCGCGTCCCGGAGCCACGACGGACTGACCGACGGCGCCTACATCAACTATCCGGACATCGACCTCGGTCAGCAGAGCATCGACCTCCAGGAGCCCCGGAATCCCGGGGCCGACTACCTGAGGCTCTACTACGGCGAGAACCTCGACCGCCTCCGCCGGACGAAGAGGTACTGGGACGGAGCCGACATCTTCCGGCACGCGCAGTCGATCCCGCCCGCGACCGAGGGCTGACGCCCGGATCAGGGCGTGGTGGGACGGCGGAACAGCGCCGTCCAGAGGAACGGCACCCCGAAGCGCCCGGAACCGGCGGGCTCCTCGCGCATGCGGCGCAGTTCCACCACCGTCAGGTCGGCGAAGATCCGGCGCAGTGACTTTGGGGTGTAGGCGAGGCCGCCGTGGAGACGCCCGTCGCGGTAGAAGTCGGCGTCGGAGAGTTCCGAGCCCATCGCACCGGCCGCGAAACAGGTGAGGGAGAAATGACCGCCAGGGGCCAGGCACCGGTCGAGGAGCGTGAGGTAGCTGACGCGGCGGTGCGGCGGCAGATGATGGAAGCAACCGGAGTCGTGGATCAGGTCGTAGGGGCCGGTGAGGCGGGTGCCGGCCAGGGTGAAGGCGTCACCGCGGTGGAACCGGACCCGGGCACCCGCCTCACGGGCCCGCTCCTCGGCCCAGTCCACGGCCGCCGGGGACAGATCGACGGCGTCCACCTCGAACCCCCGCGCGGCGAGCAGGAGCGCGTTGCGTCCCGGGCCGCACCCCAGGTCGAGCGCCCAGCCGCCGGTGACCAGACCCTGGTCGAGGTACGAGACCAGGTTCTCGTCCGGTTGCGCGGAGAAGAACGGGACGGGCCTGGCGCGGTCGGCGTAGAAGCCGTCCCACCAGGACGCCGCGCCGTCCGTCCACCGGTCGGCCCCCGGTGCGAACAGGCCGTCCAAGAGCTTCAGTACGTCCTCCGTCGTGCGGATGTCCCGGTCCATCCGGCCCCCTTTCCGATCCGGTGATGATAGGGACGGCGGC
>NZ_JCANQV010000204.1:0-10725 GCF_059553635.1 Candidatus Streptomyces philanthi | reverse complement strand
ACTCCGCGCGGACAAGGCGTACTTCTCCGCCGAGCTCTTGGCCTGGCTGCGCGAGCGCGGGCTCGTCGCGCGCATCGCGCGACCCGGCATCGAGTCCGGCGAACGCGTCGGTCGGCGCCGCTGGAAGATCGAACGGTCGATCGCCTGGCTCTTCGGCTACCGCCGCCTCGCCGTCCGATACGAACGAAAGGGCTCGCACTTCCTCGCCTTCCTCGGCCTGGCCGCCGCCCTGACCTGCTACAAGAAGCTCGCGAAACTTGCCACGTGAGACATGCTCTCAAGCAGTTCAATTCGGAGCGGTACGTCCACCCGTACGCGGCGGACGAGCCCGGGGGGCGATAAGGAAAATGAAAATGGCGCTTGTTGAGTGGCCTTCTCCCCCGGGATACTCGACCCTGTATGATTCAGCAATCAGGCGCCAAAACTCTTGCTCCGGCCCCGCAGATAGGTTGGGCCTCCTATCCGGTGCTACAACTGCTGCCCCCAACACCGCTCGTGGCGAGGTGGCAACCTTGGGTCCGGCCTCGGATGGCATGTCCTCTGTGGGCTACTCGCGCATGTCTCCAGCGGGAAGGTTTTTGAACCCACGGCCTCTTCGTACTGAATGAGGTCCGGTCACGGATTCCACCTACCCGATTACCGTTTCCCAAGTCAGGTGCTTGGTCTCGGTTAAGTTGACGTGGCCTAGCGAGGTTCCGGGGAGCATCTCGGCTCCTCAACGGATCCCAACCTGGTGCGACGAATGCGCCCCCTTTACGCAGCTGTGAACCTCAGTCGACTGAGCGGTGACCTCCGCACTGTGCTGTGTCGGTAGGGCGGTCCGTTTCGCCAGTCTTGTCAAGCCTCTTGACCTTTCGGCGACGCTCAGCCATCTGCCAGCGCTTACGTCGGTGTTCGAGGACGGACTTCCACAGTTCCAGGCGATGGCGAGACTCCTTCGGGAACGTGACGCGGAGAAGCCCCAGGAGGGTGGCAGCCATCAGCAAGGGAGCGGACCCCGAATGGTCGGCTAGGAACCGCATGGATCAGCCCTCCCACTCGCACAGGTCGAGCGAGGCGGTGCCCAGCGCCACCGTGTATGTGTTCCCGTGGCGGGTGAATCCGGCGCCTTTGACGCCAGCCTCCCGGTGGGTCAGGGCAAGAGCAAGGTCACGGGGTTCGGGATAGCCGGTCCATCGGAATGTCCAGGAGTCCCCGGTGCCCCAGAGTCGAAGTACAGGACCGCGCCCCATAACCTCGGGTGCTGTTCTGTGTTTGGATTCGGGGCGCCCCAGGGGGTCCCAGGACAGACTGGTCGCCCAGTGACCGCGTCGGTCCACCAGGTTGTAGCGGGAAACCAGGCCGGCCAACAAGATGCTGGCATCCGCCGAGATTGGAGGAACCTCAGCCAGGGTCCTACCTTCGGACTCGGTGAGGCTGTGGTCCACGGTGAGGTAGGGATGGAGCGATGCTCGGCGGCGTTTTCCGCCGAGCAGGCATCCGGCAGGGTCACCGGTGGTCGTCAGCAGTGCGTTGGTGGTGAGATGGCGCAGACGGACGGAGCTTTGCCCGTGGCAGGTATAACTGACCTCGTGCCGTAGCCCCGGAACGCCTCGTGAGCCCGACTCCTCTCCCCCAGTGTCCAGCAACCGGGTGGCCACGTTTTCCGGCGCACGCTCCGCCACCATTACCAAATGGTCCCGGCGAGGCGACATCACTGGGTCGTACGAGGCGACCACCGAATAGTTCCATCTCGCCGTCGGGCCCGTGTATACGTTGCCGTTGAACAGCGCGAGCGCGAGCAGGGCCCGGAATTCACGCTGATCGTCTGAGCAGTCGTCCAGGCCCAGACCTTGGATATCGCTGCTGATTGCGGATCCGGCGGCGGTCTCGCTCTCCCCGGTGTATGCGACTCGGAGTGGGATCCGGTCCGCAGGTGCCATGGTGTGGACAGGAAGTGCGCCCAACTCGCGTGCGGCGCTCAACCGTGCCTGCCGAAAGGGGACGATGTACCCGGAGTCTCGCTGGATGCGGCGTGCGAGGTTGACGATATCCCTGTCGAGGGTCATGTCCGGCTCCCAGTGGGCGCGCCTCAGTGCTCCCGCTCACTGCGCCCCATCAGGAGGAACGACAGTTGTAGGTCACGCGCGCCCGACGGCACTTTGCGTCCTCAACCCTGGGTGGCTGCGGGAGAAACCCAGGTGCGACGTAACGGCGAGCGTGTTCGCCTGGTCGGGAGCATAGTGTCTTGAGGGAGTGTAGGCGATGCCAGGAGCCCGCCAATCGGCACCAAGTACGTCTCCCGGCTGGCTTGGCGCGCTTGATCAGGATCTGCTCGCCGCCGAGGAGAACGAAAACGTACCTCACTCCGGGCGAGGCGGCTCGCGCCGTTCAAGCGGAAGTGCTCGGCGCGAGCGGCGAGCACGCAGCTATTCCGAGAGCCGCATCTGGACGGGGCGGGGCAAGGATTCTCCCTGTTGCAGCCGGAGTGCCTTCATCGGCTTATTGGAGACCCAGGCGTTCCAAGCTTTGATGTAGAGACCCATTTGACTCTTTGTGTCAGTGCGTCGTCGAGAGGTGGTGCCATTTCGCAGCTGCCGCATCACCTTAATCAGGGCGAGCCGCGGGTCAGTGGGGCCGAGGTTGGCGCCTGACACGAGCCCGTCTACCCATTCCTCAGTAGACACGTCTGGTGCGGACTCGGCACCCAGGAAGAAGCCGGCTGCCGCCGCTGTGGGGATCAGGCCGATGTTTTGTCCGAGCAGTCGCCCGACGTATGCGGCGTGCCTGAACTCTTCCCGTTGCTTGGCGAAGATCCCCAGCAGCTGATCATTTGTCACCCTGGACTGGGAGCCGACCCACGATCCCGAGGGGCTGGTCCTGAAAAGATGTACGTGGCGTACTGTGGACGCGAGAAGGGTCGAGTCTTTCTCGCCGCTGAGGGCGAGAATATCGCCTCCACTGCGGCGCTTCCCTGTGTCCAGCACGGTGAAGGTATCGGCTGGCATGTTCTCGAAAACCAGCATCTTGACGGGGGTCTCTGACTTCACTACGGCTTTGAGCCGGTGCTGACCATCCAGAAGCCGTCCTGATTCGAGTGTGCCGTCGAGGGCGATTCCCTGGTGAGTGAGTCGAAAGCTCCCCTCTCGGATCTGGGCGGCGAATTGAGTCACGAGAGCGTGGTCTGTGGGCCTGTTGGCCTCATTGCGGGCCAGCAGCTCACGTGCAATTTCAGGCGTGACAACCACGATGCGTGGCACGAAGGGGGTTCGAGTGCTGCTACTGCTTGTGCTCATGGGTGCATCGTGAGCCAGCATTGGCCCCGCATGCCAGAGCGTGTTGGTGACATTGCCCCATATGAGTGTTAACGAAGAGCTGCGGTGGACGCTCATAGCACGCGCTGGCGTGCGTGTTGACAATCCGGTCAGCGTGCTCCTCCGTGGCTTATCGGTCCTGCAGGCCAGTGGACGAAGCGGCGCCGTTCGGCAAACTGCCAGGGGTTCTTCGCGGCGACGGCGAAGGCGGCGGGCCCTTCCGGGAGGCGGGTGAGGACGCCGAGGAGGAGGGTGTGGGAGACGGCCAGGAGGGGGCCGTGGCGCTGGGCGGTGTGGTGGAGGAAGGCGGCGCAGCGGCGGGCGCGGGTGTGGAGGTCGGTGAGGCTTTCGCCGTCCTCGTAGCGCAGGGCCGGGTTGGTGAGGCGGCGGGCGCGCCAGGCGCGGTAGGCGGGTGGGTAGGTGTCGGGGGTGCGGCCGAGGACGATGCTGGGGGCGCGCCATTCGGCGAGGAGGCCGGAGGTGGCGAGGATCGGCAGGCCCGTGAGGTACGCGATGAGGGCGGCGGTCTGGCGGGCTCGGGGGATCGGGCTGGTGACGAGGCCGGTGATGCCGTGGGGGAGCGGCAGGGAGCGGTGTACCTGGTCGCGCCCTTCCGGGGTCAGGGCGGCCTCGTGTGGGGCGTGGTGGCCGGGGCGGTGGCCTTCGTAGGCCCCGTGGCGCATGAGCCAGATGTCAGCCAAGGACCCAGCCTCCGTCGACGCGCAGGGTCTGGCCGGTGATGAAGCCGGCGTCGTGGGTGGCGAGGAAGGCGACGGCCGCGCCGACGTCGTCCGGGCGGCCCCGGCGTGGGACGCATTGGCGGGCGAGCTGCCGGGCGGTCATGGCGTCCGGGTCGTCGACGACCGTGTCCTCGGCGGGGACGCGGATGGAGCCGGGGGCGACGCAGTTCGCGGTGATGCCGCAGGGCCCGAGCTCGCGGGCCAGAGCGCGGGTGAGCCCTTCGAGACCGGCCTTCGCGCTGATGTAGCCGGTGAGGTCGTGGCGGCCCGCGGCGGCGAGGACCGAACCGATGGTGATGATCCGGCCCCATCCGGCGGCGGTCATGGCGGGGGTCAGCTCGTGGGCGAGGTGGTAGTGGCTGGTCAGGTTGGTGGCCAGCGCGTCGTCCCAGTGGTCGGGTGTCGTCGCCGCCCATGGGCGGCGGGGGTAGGCGCCGGCGTTGCTGACGAGGATGCCGATCGGGCCGAGTTCGTCGTGGGCCCTGCGGCAGAGAGCGCGTACGGCGTTGGGGGCGCGGAGGTCGGCCTCCAAGGGAATGACGGTGCCGCCGCGTCGGGTGATCTGCTCAGCGAGGTCGGCGGCGGCCCGGTGGTCGCCGAGGTGGGCGAGGACGACGGCGGCACCCTCTGCCGCGAGGCGGCGGGCGATGGCCGAGCCGATGCCGCCGGTGGCTCCGGTGACCAGTGCGATGCGGCCGTTCAGCGGGCCGGACATGGCGACTCCAGCGGGGAGAAGTAGGTGGCGGGGTCGAAGGCGGGACTCATGGCCTCGGTGAGCCGGGCGAGGAGGACGAGCCGGTCCTCGGGGGCCAGGCCGGCCAGGTTGTGGACGCCGAGGATCCGCATGGCCAGGTAGGGGCGGAGGACGTTGGCGAGGTCCATGCCGCCCCAGAGGCGGTCTGCGACCGGCCGTACGAGCTGGTCCCAGTACGCGGTCACGGCGGCGCGTCGTGGTGCGGACAGGCGCAGGGTGTAGTCGATGTGGAGGGTGCTGGTGGCGTGGTCGACTTCCGCTCGCCGGACCTCGGGGGTGTTGGCCGTGATGTGGTCGAACGTGGCCGGGTGGTCGGCGAAGGCGGCGGGGTTGTACGTGGGGACGAGCCACCCGCCGAGGGCGGAGGTGTACCAGAGGAAGTTCGCGAACTCTCCGGCGATGCTGTTCATGCCGGCGGTGTCGTGGTCGAGCCAGGCGAGCGGGTGAGCGAGGTTGACGTCGGTGGGGTCGCCCTGGGTGAGGGCCGCCCAGACCGGTTCGGCCGTGCCGAAGTGGGCACGCAGCCAGCGGAGGGTGGCACTCCAGTCCAGGTGGTGCCGCCGGCCGTTGATGCTCAGGGTGTACGTGCCGAGGCGGGAGACAGGGATGTCGATGAGGCCATCGGCAACGGGGAAGTCCCTCTTGGCGTAGTACACGTCGAGGCGGCCACCGGGCGCCGCGCGCTCCCAGTACAGCTTTCGGACGACGAGGTCCGGACCGGTGGACCGCGCGGTCGTGAGGATGACGTTGCGGTAGGTGGCCGTGAGTCGGTCCATGTAGTCGTGGAGTTCGCCGTGCGATTCGTCCGTGTTGAGGAGGTCGAGCAGAAGTCCCTGATCCGTGCCTCCGGGCAGGCGTTCGTACGCGAGGAGATGGCCACCCGGTACGCGCAGGTGGGCATGGAGGGAGGGGACGCGGTAGTGCTGGGCGAGGCGTGCGTGGCCGCGGATCTCCTGGCGGGCCTCGGCCGGATCGCGGGTGTACTTCAGCAGCAGGGGGCGGCCGAGGAGGTCGACGGGGCACAACCGGTTGCGGGTGAACCGCCGTACCGGACCGATGCGAAGACGGGGTTTCCCGGCCATCACCGCACCTCGTTCAGCAGGTTCAGGCAGACCTGGGCCAGTGCGGCGGGCGGGAAGGCGGCCATGTGGACGTCGGTGTCCGGGGCGATGGCGTCGCGTACGGGGCAGAGGTCGCCCTGGTGCATGCGCTCGGACAGGTCGGTGGCGATGGCGTGGTGGTGCGGAAGGCCGGTGCGCCATTTGCTGTGGCTGTGCCGCGCGTACAGGCCGATGACCGGCGGCCCGCCGCCGTCCCGGCCGCGGGCCATCGCGGCGAGGTGGGTGAGTCCGGTGTCGTTGCCGACGATGAGGTGGCAGTGCGGGAACAGATCGGTCAGGTGGTCGGCCGGCGCCCCGTCGAGGCGTAGGACCTGCACGTGGCGCCGCGGGGCTTCGGCGGTGACGCGGACGTCCCCGCCGTCCACGTCACCGCCGATGAGCAGCAGCCGGGCCTGCGACTGGTGGGACTCGGCGATGAGTTCGGCGAGTTCGATGTAGCGCTGTGCGGTGTAGTCCTTGCGGTCCGGCCAGCTGGTGGCAGTGATGGCGGCGATGGTCAGACCGTTCAGCCAGCCCGCCGAACGCAGTTCCTCCACGAGGCCGTTCGGCCCGGTCGCCAGCAGGGGAGCGAAGGGCGCCGTGCCGGGCAGGCGGATGCCGAGACGGCGTTCCAGCGCCAGGTAGTGCCGGGCGGGCAGGTCAGGGTGGGCACGGCCGTCGCTCGACCAGCAAGGCGGGGCGGCCGGGTCGCACGCCAGGCTCACCGCTGCCTCCGAGGCCCGTGCCTCGACCCCCGCCCGGTCACCGATCACTACCCGCCGGCCGTGCGAGGCGGCGGTCGGCGCCCGCGCCACCAGGCCGGTTCGGGTGATCAGCCCCGCGTACGGGCCCACCACCCGAAACGCCAGGGGAGCCGACCGTAGACGCATCCAGTCGACGAGCGCGCGGACGCGCGACAGCGCGAGGAGGGTGTCGCCGAGCTTCCCTTCGAAGGCCACCTCGATTGCGCCGCATCCGCTCAGGCGGTCGACGAGCTCGGCGGAGGCGGGGACCGGGAGCGGCGCCCCAACAGGGACGTCGTCACGGTCGTACCCGAGCGGTGTGGTGTGGACGGCCCCGGCGGGGATGGTCTGCGAGCCGGGACGGAACCGGATCTGCGCCGGGGCGATCGTGGTCACGCCGTGCCCTCGATCGTGGTGAGCGAGACGAGCGGCAGACCGAGGTCGTCGAGCAGGCCGCGGGCTCCGCGGGTGGTGTCCTCCACCAGGCAGGCCGCTGCCAGCGGGACGGCGCCGGCCTCGCGGAGTCGGCGGGTGAGGTCGGCCAGCGTCCGGCCGGTGGTGATCTCGTCGTCCACGATGACGATGCGCTGTCCGGGGGCGATGCCGTAGGCGAAGACGCCGGTGCGCATCGCGTGGGGTTCACTGAAACGGACCGCGCCGTCGAGGGGAAGGTGCAGCTTCCAGGCGATCTTGTACGGGAGGTCGGCGGCGCCGGCGAGGGAGACGGTCGGCAGGATGCCGCCGGCGTCCAGGCCGAGGAGGAAGTCCACCGATCCGAGTCCGTCCGGCACCTGCTGCTGAAGGTGCCGCCACAGACGAGCCCCGGTGGCGGCGAGAGCGTCGGGGCGGACCGGCTCCTCCAGCCCGTCCAGCGAGTGGATGACGCGCTCGCGGCGGCTGGTGGCACCGACACTCAGGCGTTCGACGATCCGCGCGGAGAACGGCGGCACGGCAAGGGTTTCGGGCATGGCGAAGCTCCTGTCGGGTGGGGAGAAAGACAGTGGAGAGGCTGGTCAGGCGGCCAGCTGTGCGGCGTACCAGGCGAGGAACTGGTCGACGGCCACGGTGACGGGCTTGACGACGGACTCACCGCATCCGTCGCGCCAGGCGCTGGAGATCTCGGCCAGAGAGGGCACGGAGAACGCGGTCAGACCGGGCAGCCCGGAGGCCGTGGCGAGGATCCGGTCGGGGCCGGACTCCCACTGGTGGTGCTCGCGCAGGAGGAGGCGGCAGGCCAGCACGAGGTGCTTGTACAACTGCCGCAGCGTGTCCGGTCCCGCTTCGGCGCGCAGGCGGCGCATGGTGAGGACGACCTGGGGGAGTTCGCGGACGGCGGCGAGGGCGAGCTCGTCGCGGGTGATCGCCGGCAGCTCGATGTCCGGGGCGGCGTGCAGGACGGGCCGGCCCTGCTGGAGCTGGTGCAGGGCGAAGGCCAGGCGGGGAGTGAGGCGCCAGGCGGTCAGCTCGCCGGGGGTGACGAGCGTGGGGCCGAGGGAGGCAGCACCGCCCAGGACTGTCCGGTACCGCTCCAGGGCCTCGCGCACCCGGTCGGAGACCTCGTGTTCGGCGATGATGAGCAGGTCCAGGTCGGACCAGCCGGCGATCCACGTGCCCTCGCCGGGGCTGCCGGTCAGGGCAGCGAGCCGTACGCCCGGCCCGTAGGCCCGCACAGCGTCGGTGAAGTCGGCCGTCGCCGAGGCGATGGCGGCAGGCAGACCCAGCCCGTACGGGGTGGCGACGCGCAGCGAAGCGGTGGCGGGCGGGGTGGCGATGCGCCGGAGCCGGGCGCGAAGGGCGGCGACGCTGCCGGAGTTGTCGATCACGTGGTCGGCGAGCGCGGCGACCTGATGGGCGCCGCGGCTCATCTTGATCTCGTCCTTCGCGGCAACGGCCTGGTCCGACGTCCCGGACCGCTCGACACGTACGGCGAAGGAGGCGTCCAGGTAGACGATCTGGAGCGTGTCGCCCATGAGCTGCTTGAGCTCGGCGATCGAGGTGTCGTCGTGGACGGACTCGATGGTGAACAGCCGCGTGTCGACGTGGGCGTCCGCGAAGCGGTTCAACTCGCCGAGCAGCAGCTCGGCCTGCCGCCGGGCCGACAGCGCGTACGGGTCCGCGAGACCCTCCCGGTGGGCCGCCTGCCGCAGCAGGAAGCCGATCTTGAGGCGCTGGGCACCGCACGTGCGCCGCACGAACTCGGCGCTGGTGCTCTTGCCGCACTCGCTCAGCCCGCCGAAGGCGACGACCCGGCGCAGGGGGCGGCTCGGCCTGATCTCCGCGGGGGCGGCGTCGTCCCGGCCGTACAGCTTGAAGCGGGCCGGTTCGGGAAGCCGTCGGCGGCCGGCGATGACGTCGACGACCAGCGAGTCGAGCGCCGCGCACAGTTCTTCTCGCTGCCTGTGGAGTGCGGGGACGCGGCGTCGGGCCAGTTCGTCCCTGGTCCCGGCCCGCTCGCTGTGCCAGATCCGCAGGGTCAGCACCGACAGGCGGTCGACGACGGAGGCGAGCGTCTCGGTGTGCAGCGGGGCGTCGGCGCGGCCCGCGTCCGTCAGCGAGCCGAGGATCTCGTCGGCCCGCTCGGCGAGCGCGTTGCGTTCGGCGTTGAGCTGGTCGATCTCGCGCTTGCAGTCGGCGATCTGGGCGGCGGTGAGTAACGCGCCACGCACCCGGTCCTCCGCGTCCCACAGGCGTCCGTTGATCGTGTGGAGCCGGGTGACGGTGTCGTCCAGGCGGCGGCGGTCCTTGTCCTGGAGCGTGACCACGGCGCGGGCCAGGCCCGGCGGTAGGACCAGGGGCGGGGAGTTCTGGATCATCGGGGACTCCCATCGGTGAGTCGGGGGAGGCCGACGTGGTCGAGTACGTCGGCATGGACCTCGTCCAGGGAGCGGCCCTCGCAGTCCACGACAGCGGTGTACGTGCCGTGGTCGGCCTGGTGGAGCAGGACCGCGTGCAGCGTCTTCTGGTAGGCCGGGTAGATCCCGGTCCAGGGGCGGCCCTCGCGGGCGCTGGTGAGGGCGTAGCTGCGCTCGGCGTCGAGGGACGGCAGCAGGAGGATCGAGGTCTCCGGTACTCCGGCGCGCGAACCGGCGATGCCCGTCACGGTCTTGAACGCCTCGCCGACCGTCAGCCTGTCCTTGACCACGCAGGTCGCGGTGGCCACGGCGAGGAGCATGGGCAGGCCCCGGTCGAGCAGTCCCGTACGCCCGGTCTCGCGGGCGGCGGTCCGCTTGGCGTGGCCGGCGAGCAGCATCTCGGTCAGCTCGACGGTCGTGGACGTCTCGAACCACCACCGGGCGTAGTCGCCGGCCGCCACCCGCGCCCAGGGCTCGGGGTCGTGCTCGTGGACGGCTCCCAGCGGCTGGAAGCCGTCCCAGCTCTCGGCCAGCTGCACCAGGTGGGTCGTCTTGCCCACGTTGTCAGGGCCATTGAGGCTGACGAAGTCCGGCACCTGCGTCATCGCTCACGCCTCGCGGACCGGGGTGTCGAGAACGGAGACGATCGCGTCCGTGTTCGTGGCGATGAACTCGGCCAGCTCCGGCGGCATCAGGTTCAGCTCACGGACGGCTTCGGCGGTGAACGGCACCCGGACCACCTCGTACCCGCCCCGCTCCGGCTTGGCGAACTCCGTACCCGTACGCGCGGCCAGGTCCATCGACCCCAGGCACGCGGCGAAGATGTGCTGGATGCCGACGCCGCCCTCCACCTCGTCGGTGATCAGGTGGACGAGCTCGGCGCGCTCCAGCTTGCCACCGAGCTCCTCGAACACCTCGCGGTGCAGGGCCGCCTCGATGGTCGCGTCGTCCTCCTCGACCCCGCCTCCGACCGTCACCCAGTACGGCTCCCGGCCCGGCTTGGTGCGCTTGATCAGGACCAGTTCGTCGCCGTCGAGGAGGATGGCGCGAGCACTGCGCTTGACGATGTCGGTCATGCCGTTGGCTCCTTCTGCTTGCGGTACGGGAGAGAGCGGGCGAAGGGCCTCCTGGAGGTGGCGGGCGCCCCGGCTCGGTGCACCAGCATGGTGCAGACCGGCGACGGGAAGTGACGTACGAGCGCTGCAGCAATGCCGCACCACTGCCGAACATGTCTCGCTACGCT
>NZ_JCANQV010000203.1:0-10750 GCF_059553635.1 Candidatus Streptomyces philanthi | reverse complement strand
GCGCTGTGCCTCCGCGTCAGAACTTGATCCCCCCGAGCATCCCGGCGACGTTCGTCGTCAGCTGCTTGATCGTCGGGGCCACGGACGAGCTGGCCAGGTAGAAGCCCAGCAGCATGCACACGAACGCATGCCCGCCCTTGAGCCCGGACTTCTTGATGAGCAAGAAGACGATGATCGCCAGCAGCACCACCGCCGAAATCGAGAGTGCCACGGCGGCTCACCTCCAAATACGCATGGACCGGACAGAGTTGAGGGAACGGGACCGCCTGGACGGCCCCACGCCCCGGGTATGCCGAGGGCTCTTTACCCCATACCCACGACGCGCAAGGGATCATAACTTTCCGGACGCGCGCATATGTCGGTGCACGGAAGCAAGAAAGGGGCGCACGAGCCTTTCACCGCCCGGCGATTGGGGTCCTCGCGCCCCGGAGGGGAGGGCCCGCCTCCGCTCCGTCCGGGCGGAGCGCCCCGCCGTGCGCCCCCGCCGACGGGCGAATGACGCGACACGGTTCTAGGCTCCGTGCATGACCGGTCCCTCCTTCCCCCGGCAGTACGCCCGCACCCAGCGCTTCACCCTGGGCGCGCCGCGCGGGTTCACCGTCTCCCCGGACGGCGCCCGCGTCGTCTTCCTCCGTTCCGCCACGGGGGCCGACCGCAGCCAGCGGCTGTGGGTCCTCGATCTCGGCGAGGGGCGGGAATTCACCGCCGCCGATCCGTCCGCCCTGCTCCCCGGCGCGTCGGAGGACCTGCCTCCCGAGGAGCGGGCGCGGCGCGAGCGCACCCGTGAGGGGTCGGCGGGGATCGTCGGATACGCCGTCGACGCGGCGGTGGAGCTGGCCGCCTTCCCCGTCTCCGGCCGGCTCTTCGTCTCCGAGCTGCGGGCCGGCACCACCCGTGAACTTCCCGCCGCGGGCCCGGTGGTGGACCCGCGTCCCTCGCCGGACGGCCGCCATGTCGCGTATGTGTCCCGGGGCGAGCTGCGGGTGGTCCCGGCGGACCCCGGTACCGGCGGTCCGGACGGGGACCGCGCGCTGGCGTGTCCCGAGGGGCCGGAGGTGACCTGGGGGCTCGCGGAGTTCGCCGCGGCCGAGGAGATGGACCGTCACCGGGGCTACTGGTGGTCCCCGGAGAGCGACCGGGTGCTGGCGGCGCGGGTGGACAACACGCCGGTGCGGCGCTGGTGGATCTCCGACCCCGCGCACCCGGACCGGGAGCCCGTCCCGGTCGCCTATCCGCAGGCCGGCACGGACCAGGCGGAGGTCACCCTGGCCCTGTTCGGTCTGGGCGGCTCCCGTACGGACGTCGTCTGGGACCGCGTCCGTTACCCGTATCTCGCCCGGGTCCACTGGTCGTCGGGCGGCCCGCCGCTGCTGCTGGTGCAGTCCCGCGACCAGCGTGAGCAGCGCGTGCTGACGGTGGACGAGGCGACCGGGGAGACCCGGACGGTGCACGACGACGAGGACGCGGCCTGGGTGGAGCTGTTCACCGGGTCGCCGGCCTGGACGCCGGACGGGCGGCTGGTGCGGATCGCGGACGAGGGCGGTGCGCGCCGGCTGTTCGTCGGCGACCGTCCGCTGACCGCCGCGCCGTTGCACGTCCGGGCGGTGCTGGACGTCGGGGAGGAGGACGTCCTGTTCTCCGCGAGCGGTGCCGAGAACCACGACATCGGGGTCTACCGCGCCTGGTACCGGGGCAGCGGTGACCAGGGCGGCTGGGAGCGGGTGGGGGCGCGGCCGTATCCGTCGGTGTCGTCCGCGGTGCGCGGCGGGGATGTCGTCGTGCTGTCCCAGGCGTGCCTGGAGCGGCCGGGCACGCAGGTGGACGTGGTGCGGCTGGGCGCGGACGGTGCGGAGCGGACGCTGGCGGCCCTGGGGTCGTCGGCGCAGGAGCCGGTGATCACCGCGCGGCCGCGTCTGGTGCTCGCGGGCGAGCGGGAGATCCCGTGCGCGGTGCTGCTGCCGGACGGTTACGCGGAGGGCGACGGTCCGCTGCCGGTGCTGATGGACCCGTACGGGGGGCCGCACGGGCAGCGGGTGGTGGCCGCGCACAACGCGCACCTGACGTCGCAGTGGCTGGCCGACCAGGGGTTCGCGGTGATCGTCGCGGACGGCCGGGGCACCCCGGGCCGCTCCCCCGCCTGGGAGAAGTGCATCTCCCGGAAGGTCGCGGAGACCGCCCTCGCGGACCAGGTCGACGCGCTGCACGCGCTGGCCGGGAGTTTCCCGCTGGACCTGGGGCGGGTGGCGGTCCGGGGCTGGTCGTTCGGCGGTTATCTGGCGGCCCTGGCGGCGCTGCGGCGTCCGGACGTCTTCCACGCGGCGGTGGTCGGCGCGCCGGTCACCGATCTGCGGCTGTACGACGCGCACTACCAGGAGCGCTATCTGGGGCATCCGGACGAGGAGCCGGCGGTGTACGCGGCGAACTCGGTGGTCACGGACGAGGGGCTGTCGGGGGCGGTCGGGCCGCACCGGCCGATGCTGATCGTGCACGGGATGGCGGACGACAACGTGGTGGTGGCGCACGCGCTGCGGCTGTCGTCGGCGCTGCTGGCGGCGGGCCGTCCGCACGAGGTGCTGCCGTTGTCCGGGGTGACGCACATGACCCCGCAGGAGGAGGTCGCGGAGAACCTGTTGCTGCTTCAGGTCGACTTCCTCAAGCGGTCGCTGGGGCTCCGCTGAGGGCGGCCGGCCGGGTTTCCCGTCGGGGATTCCCGGCCGGCCCACGGCACCCGCACGGCCGTACGGTGTTCAGCATGACGCGTCCGTATATCGGTGTGACGACAGGAAAGTTACCCCTCTGTTAACCGCGATTGTCACCGACATGCCCCTGATGTCCCTTGTTGCCGGTGGCTGTCAAGCACGCCTGTGCGTCGATCTGCGCAACGTTCGCTCAAGAAGCTGACCACCTGCGCGCCAGCCACTCCGATCCCCTTGACTCCGCCATAAATCACTTGCGAAAGTCCGCTCATCCAGCGGTGCGGATCGGTGCCGCTTCACGTTCCAAGAGAACTCGGCGCGGGGGCACTTCGCGATGACCAGTCCATCCCAGACCGCGGCTACCAAGCCCGACACCCCCGGGCCGGAGCCCAAGGGTCTCAAGAAGAACAAGAAGAAGAACGCCGAGGGCGGTGAGCTCGTCGGTCGCTCCCCCGGCCAGCTGATGTGGACGCGCTTCAAGCGCGACCGTACCGGCGTGATCTGCGCGATCGTGGTGCTGGCGTTCTTCGTGGTGTCGGCCCTGGCCCCGGTCATCGCGTCCCTCTACGGCAAGAACCCGTACACCCTGTACGGCAACGAGCAGGCCGGTCTGCTGGACGAGTTCGGCTTCCCGGCCGGGCCCAACGGCGGCATCTCCGGCGACTTCTGGTTCGGTGTCGAGCCGCAGCTCGGCCGCGACCTGTTCACCCAGCTGCTGTACGGCATGCGGACCTCGCTGGGGATCTCCGTCATCGTGACGATCCTCGTCGTCCTCACCGGCATCGTCCTCGGTGTCACGGCCGGCTACCTGGGCGGCAGGACCGACTACTGGCTGGGCCGGGTCATCGACTTCCTGCTCGCCTTCCCGAGCCAGCTGACGTTCGTGGCGTTCATGCCGGTCGTCGTGGCGCTGTTCGTGCCCCCGAGCGACGAGACGCCGACCTATGTCCGTGTCTGCGCGCTGGTCATCGTGCAGTGGGCGCTGGGCTGGATGGGTCTGGCGCGTCTGCTGCGCGGTCAGGTGCTCTCCCTGCGGGAGCGGGAGTTCGTGGAGGCGGCGAAGATCACCGGGGCCTCGCCCTGGCGCATCATCCGCAAGGAACTGCTGCCGAACGTGGTCACCCCGATCCTCGTCCAGAGCACCTACATGCTGCCCGGTTTCGTGACGGCGGAGGCCGGTCTGTCCTACCTCGGCGTCGGCATCATGGAGCCGACGCCGGACTGGGGCCGGCTGTTCCACACCGCGGGCAACATCTACGAGAACGACCCGACCTTCCTGCTCTTCCCCGGCGCCGCGATGGTCATCTTCGTGCTGTGCTTCAACCTCCTCGGGGACTCGGTCCGGGACGCATTCGATCCCAAGTCGGGGCGCTGAGCGCCCACCAGCGGGGGCTCGCTGTCACCCCCGCCCGGACCCGTACCGGATGCGTCGGACAGCACATGGACAACGACTGACAGGCAGGTGCTTGGACCTCATGAACGGACTCTCCTCGCGCAGAGCGCGCGCGACGATCGTGGCCCTGGCGGCCGGATCCCTCGCGCTGACCGGTTGCAGCGGCGGCAGCAAGACGAGCAAGGACAACGCGAAGACGGACGCGGACGCCGCCGTCCAGTCCAAGGCCGTGCCGCTCGGCAAGGCGTCGGACTCCACCGGCCCGGCCGCCCCCGTCAAGGACGCGCAGTCCGGCGGCACCATCCGCGTCTACCAGCGTGACAGCTACAACCACCTGGACCCGGCGCAGATGTACGTCAGCGACATGAAGGCGCTGGCCCAGCTGATCTTCCGCGGTCTGACCAGCTTCAAGCAGGACGACAAGGGCAACATGACCCTCGTCGGCGACCTCGCCACCGACGCCGGCCAGATGTCCGACGGCGGCAAGACGTGGAAGTACACGCTCAAGGACGGCATCAAGTTCGAGGACGGCAAGCCGATCACCTCGAAGGACATCCGCCACACCATCGAGCGGATGTACGCCTCCTTCATCA
Source organism: Candidatus Streptomyces philanthi (assembly GCF_059553635.1). Taxonomy (NCBI): domain Bacteria; kingdom Bacillati; phylum Actinomycetota; class Actinomycetes; order Kitasatosporales; family Streptomycetaceae; genus Streptomyces; species Candidatus Streptomyces philanthi. The sequence goes on along the minus strand of NZ_JCANQV010000203.1, from coordinate 6,068 downwards.
CCGACGGCCCGACCTACGTCCAGCAGTGGCTCTCGGGCAGCGGCACGAAGTACCGCAAGGCGCTGCCGGACGGTCCGTACAAGGGCAAGCACCTGCCCGACAGCGTCCTGGAGACGCCGGACGAGAAGACGGTGATATTCCACTTCAAGGAGCCGCAGACGCAGCTCCCCTACGCGCTGGCGATGCCGGGCTACAGCGTCGTCCCGGACAGCGACAAGGACACCAAGGAGAACTACGACGTCAAGCCGGTCACCTCCGGCCCGTACAAGATCGCGTCCTTCAAGGACGGCAAGTCCATGCAGCTGGTGCGCAACACCAACTGGGACCCGAAGACCGACGCGATGCGCCACCAGTACCCCGACGGGTACAACATCACCTTCAACCACCAGGCGTCGGACTCCACCAAGCGCCTGATGGCCGACCAGGGTGAGGCGAAGAACGCGATCAGCTTCACCAACGCGGTCGACCCGGCGATCACCAAGCAGGTGCTGGACAACGCCAGCGCCAGCAAGCGCCTGGTGCAGGGCTACCAGCCCTACGTCTGGCAGATGAACATGAACATGCAGCGTCTCACGGACAAGCGGATCCGTGACGCGATCACCTACGCCCTGCCGAGCGCCCAGATCGTCCGGCTGAACGGCGGCAGCTACGGCGGCGAGATCGCCGGCGGCCTCCTCGCCCCGACCGTCGCGGGCTACGAGAAGGGCTACGACCCCTACGGCAAGACCAAGCACCCCAACGGTGAGCCGGAGAAGGCGAAGAAGCTCCTCAAGGAGGCCGGCAAGGAGGGCATGAAGCTCGTCTACGCCTACGCCAACACCGAGGCCCGCCAGAAGGAAGCCGTCGTCGTCGCGACCGCGCTGGAGAAGGCCGGCTTCGACGTGCAGAAGAAGGAGATCGACTCGGCCTCCTGGTACCAGCAGATGGGCAAGGTCAAGAACGGCTTCGACATCTACATGACGGGCTGGGGCCAGGACTGGCCCGACGCCTCGACGGTGATCCCCCCGTCGTACGACGGCACCCAGATCCAGGACGGCGCGTCGAACTACTCGCACGTCGACGAGAAGCACGTCAACGAGGAGATCGTCCACATCTCCCGGATGACGGACATCGCGAAGCAGACCAAGGCGTGGCAGGAGCTCCACCACTACATCGTGGAGAAGGTCAACCCGGCCGCTCCGGTCTTCTTCACCAAGACCCTCCAGCTGTACGGCTCGAACATCGGCGGCGTCCGCTACAACCTCGACGTCAGCTACCTCGACCCGAACACGCTGTTCCTGAAGAAGAAGTAAGCACACCGAAGGCACTCCGGAGAGCGCGCGCACGGCGGGGCACGCGCTCTCCGGGGCCTTCCCGGACCCCCTCACGCCCACAGCCGCCGCCGTCCTGAGAGCAGCGAACTGTCATGCTTCAATTCCTATTTCGCCGGACGTTCGGCGCGATCGTCACCCTCATCCTGCTGAGCGCCTTCACCTTCTTCGTCTTCTTCGCCGTCGGCGACCCGGCCCTGATGTCCTGCGGCAAGAACTGCACCGCCGACAACGTGGCCCTGATCCACCACAACCTCGGCCTCGACAAGCCCCTGCCGGAGCAGTACTGGGAGTTCCTCAAGGGCATCTTCGTCGGCCGTGACTACACGATGGGTCACTGCAACGCCCCCTGCTTCGGCTACTCGTTCGCCACCAAGCAGGACGTCTGGGCGACGCTCATGGACCGGCTGCCCACCACCGTGTCGCTGGCCGTCGGCGGTACCGTCGTCTTCCTGACGATCGGTCTGGGCGCGGGCCTGCTCGCCGCCTGGAAGCGCGGCACCTGGATCGACAAGATCGTCACCGGTGTGTCGATGGTGCTCAGCTCGGTGCAGATCTACATCCTCGGCCCGATCGTGCTCGGCCTCTTCGTCTACAGCGGCGTGATGGGTTCGCCCAAGTACGTGGACTTCACCAGCAACCCGGGCGGCTGGTTCATGGGCCTGCTGCTGCCCTGGCTCGTGATGGCGACGATCTTCACCGCGCAGTACACCCGTATGTCGCGCTCGACGATGATCGAGCAGCTCCAGGAGGAGCACGTCCGCACGGCCAAGGCCAAGGGCATGCCGGCGCGGTACGTCTTCATGCGCTACGCCTGGCGCGGTTCGCTCATCCCGATCGTCACCATCCTCGGCATGGACCTCGGCTCGCTGTTCGGCGGCGCCATGATCACCGAGTACACCTTCTCGCTCGCGGGCGTCGGCCGCCTCGCGATCAACTCCGTCACCACCCTCGATCTGCCCATGGTCCTGGGCGTGCTGATCTTCAGCGCCGCCCTGATCCTGGTGTTCAACATCATCGTGGATGCGACGTACGCCTTCATCGACCCGCGCGTGCGCCTGTCCTAGGAGAGCCTGACGTGACCACACTCACCAAGCCCGAAGGCACGCCGGCCCCGACCGGGCCGGGCTCCTTCCTCTCGGTACGCGACCTGCATGTCCGGTTCTCCACCGAGGACGGCATCGTCAAGGCCGTGGACGGCCTCTCCTTCGACCTGGAGAAGGGCGAGACGCTCGGCATCGTCGGCGAGTCGGGTTCCGGCAAGTCGGTGACGAACCTGGCGATCCTGGGGCTGCACAACCCCAAGGCCACCACCATCACCGGCGAGATCCACCTCGACGGCGAGGAGCTGACCTCCGCCAAGGAGAAGACCCTGGAGAAGCTCCGGGGCAACAAGATGGCGATGATCTTCCAGGACGCGCTCACCGCCCTGTCGCCGTACTACACCGTCGGCCGGCAGATCGCCGAGCCGTTCATGAAGCACACCGGCGCCAACAAGCGCGAGGGCCGCGAGCGGGCCATCGAGATGCTGACCAAGGTCGGCATCCCCCAGCCGAGCCTGCGCGTGGACGACTACCCGCACCAGTTCTCCGGCGGTATGCGCCAGCGCGCGATGATCGCCATGGCGCTGGTCTGCGACCCCGAGCTGCTGATCGCGGACGAGCCGACGACCGCCCTCGACGTCACCGTCCAGGCGCAGATCCTCGACCTGCTCAAGGACCTCCAGCAGGAGTTCGGCTCCGCGATCATCATGATCACCCACGACCTGGGCGTCGTCGCCAACACCGCGGACAAGCTGCTGGTGATGTACGGCGGCCGGGCCGTGGAGCGCGGCTCCGTCCGGGAGATCCTCACCCAGCCCCGGCACCCGTACACCTGGGGCCTGCTCAGCTCCATGCCGCGGCTGTCCTCGGACGTCAACGAGGAGCTGCACCCGATCCCCGGCTCCCCGCCGAGCCTGCTCACCCCTCCGTCCGGCTGCGCCTTCCACCCGCGCTGCGGCTTCACCGCCGAGGTCGAGGGCGGGCTGTGCTCCACGGAGCGGCCGCTGCTCCCCGACGGGCGGGCCGCCGCCTGCCACCTCAGTGCCGCGCAGCGGCAGACCTTCTTCACCGAGCAGATCAAGCCCCGGCTGGGCTAGGGAGTCACCACCATGACCGAGAACGCCACCCTCCCCGCCCCCCGCGGTTCCGTCCCGGCACCGGGCGAGCCGCTGCTCGTCGCGGAGGGGCTGACCAAGCACTTCCCGATCTACGGCGGCTTTCCGTTCAAGCGGAAGGTCGGCGCGGTGCAGGCGGTCGACAACGTCGATCTGACCGTGCACGCCGGGGAGAGCTTCGGCCTGGTCGGCGAGTCCGGCTGCGGGAAGTCCACCACCGGGCGGCTGCTCACCCGGCTGATGGAGCCCACCGCCGGCAAGATCACCTACGCGGGCCAGGACATCACCAACGCGGGTCGCAAGGAGCTGGCGCCGATCCGCTCCGAGATCCAGATGATCTTCCAGGACCCGTACGCGTCGCTGAACCCCCGGCAGACCGTGGGCACCATCATCGGCGGCCCGATGGAGATCAACGGGATCAACCCGCCCGGCGGCCGCGAGAAGCGCATCCGGGAGCTGCTGGAGACCGTGGGTCTCAACCCGGAGCACTACAACCGCTTCCCGCACGAGTTCTCCGGCGGCCAGCGGCAGCGCATCGGGGTGGCCCGCGCGCTCGCCCTGGAGCCGAAGCTGATCGTCGCGGACGAGCCGGTCTCCGCGCTCGACGTGTCCATCCAGGCGCAGGTCGTCAACCTGCTCCAGGACCTCCAGCGCGAGCTGGGCATCGCGTTCGTGTTCATCGCGCACGACCTGGCGATCGTGCGGCACTTCAGCCAGCGCGTCGCGGTGATGTACCTCGGCAAGGTCGTCGAGGTCGGCACCCGTGACGAGATCTACAACCGGCCGCGCCACCCGTACACCCACGCGCTGCTGTCGGCCGTGCCGGAGGCCAAGCTGGTGGAGGAGGGCGAGGAGGAGCGCGAGCGCATCCGCCTCTCCGGCGACGTCCCCTCCCCCGTCAACCCGCCGTCGGGCTGCCGCTTCCGCACCCGCTGCTGGAAGGCGCAGGACAAGTGCGCGACGGAGGAGCCGAAGCTCCTCCAGGTCACCGGGAACGGCGCGGGCCATCTGACGGCCTGCCACTTCCCCGAGGAACCGACGACCGCGGCGCGGGGTGAGGACATCGTCCTCGACCCGGCACTGGCCGCGGCCGAGGAGGCACCGTCGGAGGGACCGGCCGAGGAGGCCGGTTCCGGCGACACGACCCGTTGACCCGGTCTCACCAGGGGGCGTCCGGCCGCTGAGCCGTACTCCCCCGCCTCCGCTCGGCACGGAGCCCGCCTCCCACACCCCAGGCACCACGGGAGGCGGGCTCCGTCGTGCTGTCCCGTGCCGTGGCGCGGCCGTTCAGCCGCTGCCCACCACCTCGCGTTCCTCCGCGAAGTGGCAGGCGGAGGGGTGTCCGGCCGGTCCGCCGGTGTCCCGGAAGCGTTCCGGGACGGTCAGCGGCGGGACCTTCTCGGCGCACACCTCCTGGGCCTTCCAGCAGCGGGTGCGGAAGGGGCAGCCGGACGGCGGGTCGGCCGGGGAGGGGACATCGCCGGACAGGATGATGCGTTCCCGGCGCTCGCGGGCCTCGGGGTCCGGTACGGGGACGGCGGAGAGGAGGGCCTGGGTGTAGGGGTGGGTGGGGTGTTCGTAGATCTCCTCGTCGGTACCGATCTCCGCGATGCGCCCGAGGTACATCACGCCGACGCGGTCGGAGATGTGCCGGACCACCGACAGGTCGTGGGCGATGAAGACGTAGGCGAGGCCGAACTCGTCCTGGAGGGCGGCGAGCAGGTTGACGACCTGGGCCTGGACGGAGACGTCGAGGGCGGAGACCGGTTCGTCCGCCACGATGATCTCCGGGCGCAGCGCCAGGCCCCGGGCGATGCCGATGCGTTGGCGCTGGCCGCCGGAGAACTGGTGCGGGTAGCGGTTGAGGTACTCGGGGTTGAGGCCGACGACGTCCAGCAGTTCCCGGACGCGCCGGCGGCGGTCGCCCTTGGGCGCGGCCTCGGGGTGGATGTCGAAGGGCTCGCCGATGATGTCGCCGACCGTCATCCGCGGGTTGAGCGAGGTGTAGGGGTCCTGGAACACCATCTGGATGTTGCGGCGTACGGCCTTGAGGGCGCGGCCGGAGAGCTTGGTGATGTCCTCGCCGCGGTAGAGGATCTGCCCGGAGGACGGGCGTTCCAGGCCGACCAGCATGCGGGCGACGGTGGACTTGCCGCAGCCGGACTCGCCGACGATGCCCAACGTCTCGCCCGCGCGGAGGTCGAAGGAGATCCCGTCGACGGCCTTCACGGCGCCGACCTGCTTGCGGAACAGGACCCCCTGGGTCAGCGGGTAGTGCTTGACCAGGTCGTGGATCTCCAGGACGGGCCCGCCCCCGGGGTCATCGTGCGCCATCGAGCGTCTCCTTCCAGAAGTGGCAGGCACTGGCCCGGCCGGGGCCCGCGAGGTGCAGCGGGGGGAGGTCGGTGCGGCAGACGTCCTGGGCGAGCGGGCAGCGGGGGTGGAAGGGGCAGCCGGACGGGATGGCGGTGAGGCTGGGCGGCAGCCCCTTGATGGCGTGCAGCCGGCGGCCCTTGCGGTCCAGGCGCGGGATGGAGTCGAGGAGGCCGCGGGTGTAGGGGTGCGCGGGCGCCTTGTACAACTCGCGGACGGGGGCGTGT
>NZ_JCANQV010000202.1:0-10829 GCF_059553635.1 Candidatus Streptomyces philanthi | reverse complement strand
AGCCAGAGCACACCTGCCGTATCGTTGAGGCGGTCCGACGCGGAGCGGGCCACGGGCGAGCAGTGATCGGAAGGGCAGTGCGCAAGGACCGGACAGGGAGCGGGCGGTGACCGCCGGCGACGCGGGCGCCGCCTCACGCGACGGGGAGACCCCCTCGCACGGCACGGCCGGCGCGGCAGGGCCCCGCGCGCCGCAGGACGACCCCGCCGCCGGAGCCGGGGAGGACCGGCCCGCCGGGGACCCCCAGGCGGGTGGCGGCACACCCGACGACACCATCGCCATCCGCCTCGAACAGCTCATCCTCGGCTCCGAGCGCCAGTACACGCCGTTCCAGGCGGCCCGCAGTGCCGGCGTCTCCATGGACCTCGCCGCCCGCTTCTGGCGCGCCATGGGCTTCGCCGACATCGGCCAGGTCAAGGCGCTGACCGAGGCGGACGTGCTGGCGCTGCGGCGGCTGGCGGGCCTGGTCGAGGCGGGCCTGCTCAGCGAGGCGATGGCCATCCAGGTCGCCCGCTCCACCGGACAGACCACCGCCCGTCTCGCCGACTGGCAGATCGACTCGTTCCTGGAGGGCCTGACCGAGCCCCAGGACTCCGGCATGACCCGCACGGAGATCACCTATCCGCTGGTCGAACTGCTCCTGCCCGAGCTGGAGGAGTTCCTCGTCTACGTCTGGCGGCGGCAGCTCGCCGCGGCCACCGGCCGGGTCGTCCAGGCCCAGGACGACGCCGAGATGGTCGACCGGCGGCTGGCGGTCGGCTTCGCCGACCTGGTCGGCTTCACCCGGCTGACCCGCCGCCTGGAGGAGGAGGAACTGGGCGAGCTGGTCGAGGCGTTCGAGACCACCGCCGCCGACCTCGTCGTCGCGCACGGTGGCCGGCTGATCAAGACCCTCGGTGACGAGGTCCTGTACTCGGCCGACGACGCGGGCACCGCCGCCGAGATCGGACTGCGGCTGATCGAGACCATGGCCAACGACGAGACCATGCCCGAACTGCGCGTCGGCATCGCCTTCGGCACGGTCACGACCCGCATGGGCGATGTCTTCGGCACCACCGTCAACCTCGCCAGCCGGCTCACCTCGATAGCCCCCAAGGACACCGTCCTGGTGGACGAGGCACTCGCCGAGGAACTGGGGCGCACCGGTGACGCCCCGGTCTCCGAGGCGGACGCCGCGGCCGCCGAGAAGGCCGCCGAGGAGGGCACCGGCGGCGCCCCGCCCGCGTACCGCTTCGCCCTCCAGCCGATGTGGCAGCGCCCGGTGCGCGGCCTGGGCATCGTGGAGCCGTGGCTGCTGACGCGGCGGGAGTGAGCGGACGGGCCTGTCGTCCGGCGTCCGGACCTGACGGCCTGGGAGCAATGGGGAGCGGCGTCGCGGCGTCCGGCACGGCCGCTCGCGGCGTTGCCGAAACCCCCTGGTAGCTCCGCTACCAGGACCTTCCGGCGCCTTGCGATCGACCGCACCGGACGCCGCTCCTTGACCCACTCCCCATTGCTCCCAGGCCGTGACATGATCCCGATCGGTATCGGAACCGAATCAACGGTCGTTAACCGGGAGGGTGGCATGCAGCGGTTCGGTGAATGGGTGGGCGTGGACCGGCACGGCTTCGTGGCGGAACTCGTCATGGACCGCCCGAAGGCGATGAACGCGGTGTCGACGGCGATGGCCGACGGCCTGGCGCAGGCGTGCGCGGAGCTGTCCGCCGACCGCTCCGTACGCGCCGTGGTGCTCACCTCCACCCATGAGCGGGCGTTCTGCGTCGGCGCCGACCTCAAGGAGCGCAACTCCTTCACGGACGCGGACCTGATGCGCCAGCGCCCGCACACCCGCGCCGCCTACACCGGCGTCCTGGAGCTGCCGGTGCCCACGATCGCCGCGGTCCACGGCTTCGCCCTCGGCGGCGGCTTCGAGCTGGCCCTGTCCTGCGACCTGATCGTCGCGGACGGCACCGCGGTGGTCGGCCTGCCCGAGGTGTCGGTGGGCGTCATCCCCGGCGGCGGGGGCACCCAGCTGCTGCCCCGCCGGGTGGGTGCGGCGCGCGCCGCCGAGCTGGTGTTCACCGCGCGGCGGGTGCCGGCGGCCGAGGCCGCGGAGCTGGGCCTGGTCGACGAGCTGGTGGCGGACGGGCGGGACCGGGAGCGGGCGCTGGAGCTGGCGGCCCGTATCGCCCGGAACTCGCCGGTCGGCCTGCGGGCCGCCAAGCGCGCCCTGCGCCTCGGCCACGGCCTGGACCTGCGCACCGGCCTGGACCTGGAGGACGGCGCCTGGCGCAGTGTGGCCTTCTCCGGGGACCGCGCCGAGGGCGTCGCCGCGTTCAACGAGAAGCGGGAGCCGCAGTGGCCCGGGGAGTGAGGGACGGGCATCCGTCGCCGGCCCTCGTGGACGGCCGCCGGCGGTGACGTTCTGTCGCCGGTGCCCCCGGGAAGAGGGCGAATCGGGTTAAACATTCCTACGCTGGAGTGCACAGAGTGCTCACGGTGACGGAATGCGAGGGTCCGGGTGACGGGCGACGGCGATGCGAGACTGCGGGCCGTGGTGGAGCTGGCGCAGGCCATGGCGGCCGCCCACACGCCACGCGCGTCGGCGCACGCGGCCGCGGCCGGCGCGCGGTCGGCGCTGGGCGGCTCGTTCGCCGCGCTCTCGAAATGGGAACGCGGACCCGGCGCCCTGCGGGTCCTCGTCAACGTCGGGGAACTCGCCGAGGGCGAGGAGGAGTTCCCCGAGCACGAGACCTATCCCGTCCACGAGTTCCCCGAGATCGTCGGCTTCCTCCACGAACGATGGGCCGGCGGCGGGCCCGCGGCCTGGGTGGAGACCGCTGACGGGCCGCACGGCGCCGGCTCCTACAACCACCAGCGGGTGGCCGCGCTGCGCCGCCGCGGCCGGGGCTGCTGCGTCGTCGCGCCGATCGTGCTGCACGGACGGGCCTGGGGCGAGCTGTATGTGGCGCGTGGGGCGGGGGAGGCGGTCTTCACCGCCGCCGACGCGGACTTCGCCACCGTGCTCGCCGCCGTCACGGCCGCCGGGATCGCCCAGACCGAGCGGCTGGCCGAGGCCCGCAGGCTCGCCTTCACCGACGCCCTGACCGGCCTCGCCAACCGGCGGGCCGTCGACATGCGGCTGGACGAGGCGTTGGAGCTGCACCGCCGGGAGGGGACGGTGGTCAGCCTGGTGGTCTGTGACCTGAACGGGCTCAAGCAGGTGAACGACCAGCGCGGGCACGCGGTCGGCGACCGGCTGCTGGAACGATTCGGCTCGGTGCTGTCCCTGTGCGGCGCCATGCTCCCCGGCACCCTCGCCGCGCGTCTGGGCGGCGACGAGTTCTGTCTGCTGTCGGTCGGCCGCCCGGCCGACGAGGTGGTCAAGGTCGCCTCCGAACTCTGCGTACGGGCGGCGGAGCTGGACCTCGGCGAGGGCGTGGCGGTCGGCATCGCCTCGACCGGGGACCCGATCGGCCCGGTCCGCAGCGCCCGCCGCCTCTTCCGCCTCGCGGACGCCGCCCAGTACCGCGCCAAGGAGGCCCGTGCCCGGGAACCGGTGGTCGCGGGCCGCGCGGGCGGGCCCGAGGACCCGGTCGTCCGCCTCGCGGACACCCCGGAACGCCGGGAGGGACCGGAGCGGCGGACGTTCCGCCGGTGAGGAGCGGGCCGCCGTCCGCGCGTACCGCGCTCTCCCCGCACGAGGCCGCCCCGCCCGTTCAACGGCGGATGTTCCGCAGGTGAACCGCGTGGCGCGAGGGGGTGTCCGGCGGGGCCGGATGTCTGCGGTGGGGGCGGTGAAGACGCGCCATTGTGCCACCGGGGCACGGTCATGGATTGGCGTGTCCACGACCCGACTGTGTCCGGAATCCAGCGGAAGCCCCGCCTCCGGAAGTCCCGGCGCATCCGTCCCGACCTGCACTTTTCTTTCGTCGCCACAGTGCCCGGGGCGCCTGGCGTGAAAGGTGCGCCCTCCCGCGCTTTGCTCGCGAAAGACTTTTCCATTACCTGGATTTGACCAATGCTGGCCCTGCGTCCGGATCGTCCCCGGCGCCCGGCCGCGGGGTACGGCGCGGCGCCGGGGACGGCCGGGGAACCGCGCCCGCACGGCGCGCCCCGGCCCGTCCGGCACGTGACACGACGGCACCGACCACCGGCTTGACAGGCATCGGGTCGGCCGCCGACGCAACGGCACGCAACCAACCCCGGAGGCTACCGTGAACCACCCCCAGCGGCTACGCGCGGCACTGGAAGAGGACGGCACCACCCCCCTCATCGGCATCTTCGACATGTTCTCCGCCTCCGTGGCGGCCCAGCACTACGACGGCATGTTCATCTCCGGCTTCGGGTTCGCCGCCTCCCACTACGGGCTGCCCGACATCGGCTTCATCGCCTGGCCCGACATCGTCGCCTTCGTCCAGCGGCTGCGGCTGGCCTTCCCCCGCCAGCACCTGCTCGTCGACATCGACGACGGCTACGTCGACCCCGAGACCGCCTGCCACGTGGTGCAGCAACTGGAGGCGGCCGGCGCCTCCGGGGTGATCCTGGAGGACCAGAAGCGGCCCCGGCGCTGCGGACACGTCGACGGCAAGCAGGTACTGCCGCTGGACGAGTACCTGGAGAAGCTCCACCTCGTCCTGGAGTCCCGGCGCGACCTCCTCGTCGTCGCCAGAACGGACGCCACCGAGGAGGCCGAGATACTGCGCCGCGCCAAGGCGCTGGCCGCCACGGACGCCGATGTGATCCTCGTGGACGGCGTCCGCAGCGTCGAGTGGATCCACAAGGTCCGCCGGGTCATCGGCGACAAACCGCTGCTGTTCAACCAGATCGCCGGCGGCAAGTCCCCGCGTCTGTCGCTGTCCGAACTCGGCGAACTCGGCGTGGACGTGGCGATCTACAGCACCCCCTGCCTGTTCGCCGCCCAGACGGCCATCGACGACGCGCTGACCCGGCTGAAGGAGGAGGACGGGCGGCTGCCCGAGCACACCCCGCGCAGCGTCGGCGTCGCGGAATGCCTCGGCCTGCTGGAGAAGAACATCAGCCGCCACCACGACCGGGTCCCCGCGGCCGGCTGACCCCCGGCACCGCACGGAACGACGGGCCCCTTCCGGCCGGGCGCGCACGGCCCGGCCGGAAGGGGCCCTCCCCTCTCCGGAAGGAACCCCATGCCCCGTTGGCTGGGCGCCGCCTGGCGCCGCGTCGACCGGTACCTCCTCGCCCTCTTCGCCGTCATCGGCCTCGCCGCGCTGCTGCCCGCCGAGGGGGCGGCGGCCCGCGGCGCCGGCCTCGCCGCCGATCTCGCCGTCGCCCTCCTGTTCTTCCTCTACGGCGCCCGGCTGTCGTCCCGCGCCGCCTGGGACGGGCTGCGGCACTGGCGGCTGCACGTACCGGTGCTGCTGCTCACCTTCGCCGCCCTGCCGCTTGCCGGGCTGGCGGCCGGACTGCTCCCGGACTCCGTCCTCGGCGCCGAACTCGCCGCCGGAGTCCTGTTCCTGTGCGTGCTGCCGTCGACCGTCCAGTCGTCCGTCGCGCTCACCTCGATGGCGCGCGGCAACGTGGCCGCCGCGATCTGCTCCGCCTCCTTCTCCACCCTGCTCGGCGTGGTGCTCACCCCGCTGCTCGCGGCCCTGCTGCTGCGGCCGGGCGACGGGGGCGTGCCGATCACGGCGTCGCAGATCGGGGACGTCGTCGTCAGGCTGCTCGTCCCGTTCCTGCTCGGACAGGTGGCGCGGCGCTGGATCGCCGGCTGGATCGGGCGGCACCGGCGTCTGACCACCTACTGGGACCGCGGCTGCATCCTGCTCGTCGTCTACACCGCGTTCAGCCAGGGCATGACGGCCGGGATCTGGCAGCGGATCTCCCCGGCGCGGCTCGCCGTGCTCGCCGCCGTGTGCGGGGCGCTGCTCGTCCTCGCGCTCGCGTCGTCCCACGGTGCCGCGCGGCTGATGGGGCTGCCCCGCGAGGACCGGGTCACCGCCGTCTTCTGCGGCTCCACCAAGAGCCTCGCGGGCGGGCTGCCCATCGCGACGGTGCTGTTCCCGGGCGGTGATCTGGGGCTGCTGGTGCTGCCGTTGATGCTCTACCACACGACGCAGCTGGTGGTGTGCACCTGGCTGGCCCGGCGCTGGCCGGGCGGGGACGAGACGGGGGACGAGCGGGCCGGGGAGGTGACGGCGGCCGGGGGACCGGGCGTCGCGGCCGGGACCCGGGCGGCCTGAGCCGCACCGGGCGCGCCCTTCGGGGGCCGAAGCGCGGGGCGCGCCCGGTGTGACCTTCCGAGTGGTGACAGCTGGCGATTCAGTATCTACGCTTCCTGAATATGGATATGCACACTGTGGTGCTCGGCAGGACCGGCACGACCGCGCAGGACGTCATCGCGGTGGCCCGCGGCGCCGCCCGTATCGAGCTGCCCGAGGACGCCCTCGCGGCCGTCGCCGCCTCCCGGGCCGTCATCGACGACCTCGCCGCCAAGCCGGACCCGGTCTACGGCGTCTCCACCGGCTTCGGTGCCCTCGCCGTCCGCCACATCAGCCCCGAACTGCGCGCCCAGCTCCAGCGCAACATCGTCCGCTCGCACGCCGCCGGCATGGGCCCGCGGGTCGAGCGCGAGGTCGTCCGCGCCCTGATGTTCCTGCGGCTGAAGACCCTCGCCTCCGGGCACACCGGCGTGCGCCCCGTGGTCGTCGAGACCATGACCGCCCTGCTCAACGCCGGTATCACCCCCGTCGTCCACGAGTACGGCTCCCTCGGCTGCTCCGGCGACCTCGCCCCCCTCTCGCACTGCGCGCTGACGCTGATGGGCGAGGGCGAGGCGGAAGGCCCCGACGGCACCGTACGACCCGCCGCCGAACTCCTCGCGGCCCACGGCATCGCCCCCGTCGAACTCCGCGAGAAGGAGGGCCTGGCGCTCCTCAACGGCACCGACGGCATGCTCGGCATGCTCGTGATGGCCTGCGCCGACCTCGCCCGCCTGTTCACCTCGGCGGACATTACCGCGGCCCTCTCCCTGGAGGCGCTGCTCGGCACCGACAAGGTCCTCGCGCCCGAGCTGCACGCCATCCGCCCGCACCCCGGCCAGGCCGCCTCCGCCGCCAACATGCTGAAGGTCCTCACCGGTTCCGGGCTGACCGGCCATCACCAGGACGACGCGCCCCGCGTCCAGGACGCGTACTCCCTGCGCTGCGCCCCGCAGGTGGCGGGCGCCGGCCGCGACACCCTCGACCACGCCCGCCTGGTCGCCGACCGCGAACTGGCCGCCGCCGTCGACAACCCCGTCGTCCTGCCCGACGGCCGTGTCGAGTCCAACGGCAACTTCCACGGCGCCCCCGTCGCCTACGTCCTGGACTTCCTGGCCGTCGCCGCCGCCGACCTCGGCTCCATCGCCGAACGCCGCACCGACCGCCTCCTGGACAAGAACCGCTCGCACGGACTGCCCGCCTTCCTGGCCGGCGACCCGGGCGTCGACTCCGGGCTGATGATCGCTCAGTACACCCAGGCCGCGCTGGTCAGCGAGTTGAAGCGGCTGGCGGCCCCCGCCTCCGTCGACTCCATCCCGTCCTCCGCCATGCAGGAGGACCATGTCTCCATGGGCTGGTCCGCCGCGCGCAAGCTGCGGACCGCCGTCGACAACCTGACCCGCGTCCTCGCCGTCGAGCTGTACGCGGCGACCCGGGCGGTGGAGATGCGCGAGGGGCTGACCCCGGCGCCCGCCACCCGCGCGGTGCTGGACGCGGTCCGCGCCGCCGGCATACAGGGCCCCGGGGAGGACCGTTTCCTCGCCCCCGACCTGGAGGCCGCCTACACGTTCGTACGGGAGGGAAAGCTGGTCGCGGCCGCGGAGTCGGTCACCGGCGACCTCGTCTGACGGTCACGGGCCGGGACCGCCCCGGCCCGCCGCTCAGTCGGCCGGGCCCTGGCTCCGGCGCAGCGAGAAACCGACGAACCCGGCGCCCAGGACCAGGAAAGCGGCGCCGCCGATGACGTACGGGGTGGTGTCCGGGCTCCCGGTGTCGGCGAGACGCGGCCCGGGGACGGCGGCGCGCGAGGCGTCACCGGGGCTCGGGGCGCGGTCGGTGGGCGTCGCGTCGGCGCCGTCGTGGGCCGCGTCCCGGTCGGCCGCGTCCGTGTGCGTCCCGGACTCCGCCTCCGTCTCCGGCGTGTCCGCCCGTTCGGCGGCCTTCGCCTCCGTGCCCTGTCCGGGCCTTTGGTCCGGCGCGCCCGTACCGCCGTCCGGGCGCAGGCCGCCGGACGAGACGGAGGCCCGTGTGGCGGGGCCGGGGTGCTCCACATTGGCGTTCGCGGAGGGGACGAACCACAGGGCGAACAACACCGATCCCGCTGCGGCGGCGGTCAGCAGTGGTCGTCGTGCGGTCACAGATCAATCCCCCTTGTGGGTCCGGCGAATTGGCCGCTGACCGCAGATGTTAATGACCGCAGCGGGTCGCACGGAAGTCGGGCCCCCGCACGCTTACCCTCCGTCCCATGAGCAATGGTGAGACATCACGTTTTGTGCGCCTTCACGTCGAACTGGTCATGGAGATCACCGACGATGAGCGGATGACCGGCGCGGCGCTCGACCGCGTCGCGGCCGATCCGTCGCTGCCCGACGAGAGCCGGCGGCAGGCCGCGGAGGCGGTCCGGGAGGACGCCGCCGAGGCGCTGGCCCACCTCGTCGACCCGTTCGATCTCGTCGCCGCCGTCCCCGGCGCCGAACTCGCCCACGCCTCGTGGAGCAGCGAGGAGCTGGCCGACTACGACCCGGAGGCCGAGTGGGACGCGGAGGAGTGGGACCTCGCGGACGACGAACGCCTGGCGGAGAGGGAGGGCTGACCGCACCGGGCGGGTGGCGGGACGGCCGTCCGTCCCGCCACCCGCTCCCCGGGGATCTTCGTGACGCTCCATGTCCGTCCATGACCGTTTGTGTCCATTGGCGACTTTCTGTGTCCGTACATTGCCTTCTGTGACTCTCCACGGTCATCCGTGGCATTCCCCACACTTCGCACGGGTGTGGAACGCCGGAAACGGAACAGGCGTTGCCTGTGGCGTCGGCCGAACGGCCCGCGTCCAGTCGACGGCTCGGGGACCCGGTACCGGTAGCAAATGGAGAAACGTGTGAAGACGGACAGCAAGCGCCGCAAGGGCTACATAGCCACTGCCGCGCTGGTCGGGGGCGCGCTGACGCTCGCGGCCTGCGGCGGTGCCGGCGGCGCAGGCGAGGGTGGGGCGAAGCACGACTCCGCGCGGATGGTCGACACCGCGGCGGCCAAGGACGCCTCGGACGCCAAGATCAAGATCACGCCCAAGGACGGCTCGACCAACGCCGGCATAGGCACCGGCAACAAGGTCACCGTCAGCGGCGGCAAGCTCACCGACGTCACGATGACCGCCGTCACGACCAAGAAGACCGTCGCCGGCACCCGCTCCGCCGACGCCACCTCCTGGCGGCCCGCACAACAGCTCGCCCGCGCCACGCAGTACAAGATCACCGCCCATGCGGTGGACGCCGAGGGCCGCAAGGCCGTCGAGAACTCCACGTTCACCACCGTCTCGCCCGCCCACAGCTTCATCGGCAACTTCACGCCGGAGGACGGCTCCACCGTCGGCGTCGGCATGCCGGTCTCGATCACCTTCGACAAGCCGGTCACGTACAAGAAGGACGTCCAGGCCGCGATCAAGGTCGCCTCCAGCAGCAACCAGAAGATCGTCGGCCACTGGTTCGGCAACACCCGCCTGGACTTCCGCCCCCAGGAGTACTGGAAGCCGAACTCCAAGGTCACCCTGGACCTCAACCTCGACGGCGTGGAGGCCGCCCCCGGCATCCGCGGCATACAGGACAAGACCGTCGGCTTCACCGTCGGCCGCTCCCAGATCAGCACCGTCGACGCCAGGACGCACACCATGACCGTGGTCCGCGACGGCCGAACGATCAAGACCATCCCGATCTCCGCCGGCAGTGACGACCACCCGACCTACAACGGCGCCATGGTCATCTCCGAGAAGTACCGGCAGACCCGCATGGACGGCTCCACGGTCGGCTTCACCAACAACGACGGCAAGGGCGAGTACGACATCCCCGACGTCCCCCACGCCATGCGCCTGTCGACCTCCGGCACCTTCATCCACGGCAACTACTGGGGCCGCGGCATCTTCGGCACCGCCAACACCAGCCACGGCTGCATCGGCCTCCAGGACGCCAAGGGCGCCGGTGACCCCGGCACCGACGGCGCCTGGTTCTACGACCACTCCCTGATCGGTGACATAGTCCAGGTGATCAACTCCCCCGACGCCACCATCCAGCCCCAGAACGGCCTCAACGGCTGGAACATGAGCTGGCAGCAGTGGGTCGCGGGGAGCGCCCTGAAGTGAGCCGAGGCGCGGCGGGGGCGGGGTGATCCCTGGTCCCGCCGCGTTGCTTTTGGGGCCTGCCGGGTGGCTGCCCGGCCGTTTCGCTGTGGTCGCGTCCGTAGAGTGAATGGGTGAGTGAGGGTGTGAAGGCCAGCCGGGACGGTCGCGACAGCCAGGCCCGTCGGGCCCGCCGGGACGGACGGCCCGGCCGGTCACGTCGGGACGACCGGGCCGGGCGGCGGAAGGCCGCCGAGGACCTGGCCGCCGCCGAGGAGCTGGTCGGCAACGTGCTGGGCCGTGTCCGGTACGCCGCGGACGGGCCGGCGGCCGAGGACGCGCTGGAGTCCGGCGCGTCCGTGCTCGCCGCGGCACCGGCCGGGTGGGAGGCCGTGAGCGCCGCGGTGACGGCCGCCGCGATCACCGCCGTACGACACTGCGCCACCGGGGGGTGGCTGCCCGCCGACCTGGAGCGGATCGCCCGGCGCGACGCCGCGGACCCCGCGCTG
>NZ_JCANQV010000201.1:0-10883 GCF_059553635.1 Candidatus Streptomyces philanthi | reverse complement strand
CGCGGCGGGACGCGCGGACCCGGCTGGTGGACATCTGGGAAGAACCGTTCCGGCGTCCCGAGCCCCGGGAGGGCTCCGGCTCCCGGTCCGGGGCTGCCCGGGGTGACGGTCATGAGGGGCGGGGGCCGGCCACGGGGTTGGACGCCGATGTCGATCTGCTGCTCGACCTGATTCCCGGGCCGGGGCAGTCGTCCGTCCGGGCGGGGCGTACGGACGGTGGGGAGCGCCGTGAGGGCGCTGCGGTGGGGGAGCGCGACGGTGCGCCGGTCCGGCGCGAGGACGCTCGGGGTCGTGACGAGGCGTCGCGGCGCGAGGCCGCTCGGGGGCGGGACGGCGTGCCGGGACGTGAGGCCGCCCGGGGGAGCGATGCCGTCGGCGCGGATGCCGCGCGGGCGGGGCGGGAGAGGGGTGCCGTGTGGGTCGGGCGCGACGCGGATGCCGGTTCCCTCGGCCCGGCGGACACCGAAGGCTTCTACGCCACCTTCGACGACAGCTTCTTCGACACCTTGGGCCGCACCGGCACCGGCCTCCCCGCCGGCCACCGTGTCCTGTCCCGGGGGCGCGCTGACGACGACTTCCCTGACGCCGCCGACCGCGCGGGTGGTTCCCCGTACGGCGCTACGCGAGCAACCACGGGTTCGGCGCGGGCCATGGGGTCTGTTCGTTCCACGGGTGCTTCTCGGACCAAGGGGGGCTCGCGGGTTACGGGTTCCGGTGTTCCTGAGGGCGCCGCTGGTTCCGGTGGGTGCTCGGGGGCGGGAGCGTCGGGGGAGTCCGCGGGCGCTGTTCGGCGTGAGGAGGAGGGGGCGGGTGTGTCCGGAGCGGTCGCGGACGCTGTTCGGCGTGAGGGGGCGGGCGTGCCCAAAGCAGCTGCTGACGCTGTTCGGCGTAAGGGGGCCGGTGTGCCGGGAGCGGCCGCCGACCCTGCCCGGCGTAAGACGGCGGGCGACCTCAGCGATGCCCACGCCCCCACCGCCTCCCATCCCACGGGCCCCAACCACCCCCAAGACGCCACCGACCCCGCTTCTCGCACCGACTCCACCGCCCCTGACAACTGCGGCGGCCCCATCCAGCACACCCACCCCACTCCCGCCGAGGACTCCCCCAGCTCTCCCCACTCCCCCACCGCCGACGGCCCCTCCGACCCAACAGCCCCTCAAGCCCCCACCGGCCGCCCCGCCCCCGAGCCCTCCACCTGGCAGGAGGCCCGGCGTATCGCCGCACGGGCGGCGGCGGGGGCACGGGTGCCGGAGACCACCTCACCCGGCGACGCCCTGGGCCGTACGCTCGCCGCCCCCCTCACCGCCCTCACCGACCTGCCGGCGTTCGACACCTCGGCGATGGACGGCTGGGCCGTCTCCGGCCCGGGCCCCTGGACCCTTGCCGCACACGCGCCCGAGGACCCCGCAGAAGACCACCGGCAGCCCGGCCCCCCCACCGGACCCGCCCCGGAGGACCGCCCCGCCGCAGACCACCCGGAGCCCCGCTCCTCCCCCGCCCCCCACGGCATCCTCGCCGGTCACGCCTCCACCACCCCGCTCCCCGACGGCCACGCGATCCCCATCGCGACCGGGGCGCGGGTGCCGGCCGGTACCACGGCGGTGCTGCGCAGTGAGCACGGTGAGGTCCGAGGCCGGCCGGACGGCGGTGCGCGGCTCCACGCCACCGAACCGGTGTCGCAAGGGCAGGACATCCGCCCGCGCGGCCAGGAGTGCCGGTGCGGCGACCCGCTGCTGCCCCCGGGCACGGTGGTGACCCCCGCCGTCCTCGGGCTGGCCGCGGCCGCCGGGTACGACACGCTGACGACCTGGTCCCGCCCCCGTGTCGCCGTTCTTGTCCTGGGCGACGAACTGCTGCGCCGGGGCCTGCCCCGGGAGGGGCGGATCCGTGACGCGCTCGGGCCGATGCTGGTCCCGTGGCTGCGCGCCCTGGGCGCCGAGGCGGGCCCGCCGCGCTATGTGGCCGACGAGCCCGACGCGCTGTTCGCCGCGCTTGGCCGGACCACCGCCGATGTCGTCATCACCACCGGGGGCACCGCCGCGGGACCCGTCGACCATGTGCACCCCACCCTGCACCGTCTGGGCGCCGAGGTGCTGGTGGACGGGGTGCGGGTGCGCCCGGGGCATCCGATGCTGCTGGCCAGGCTGGCCCCGGGCCGTCATCTCGTGGGGCTGCCCGGCAATCCGCTCGCGGCCGTCTCGGGCCTGCTCACGCTCGCCGAGCCGCTGCTGCGCACCCTTGTCGCGCGCCGCCCCGCCCCGTCGCGCCGTCTCCCGCTGGGCGGCGCCGTCCCCGGGCATCCGCGCGACACCCGGCTGGTCCCGGTGGCCTACCGCGACGACGAGCGGCGCGGGCTGACGGCGGACCCGCTGCGTTTCCACGGCCCCGCCATGCTGCGCGGGATCGCCGTGGCCGACGCGATGGCCGTCGTCCCGCCGGGCGGCGCGGACCGGGGCGGCGACATCGAGGTCCTGGAACTCCCCTGGCCCTCGGGCACCGCCGGGGCCGCTCCGGAGGACGGGGTCGCCGACTGGGCCGCCCCCGGACCCGGTGTCCACGGCGGGCCCGGAGATCCCGTACGCTCCTCACCGCCCGCATCCCCGACCGGAGGCGCCGCGTGAAGCTTCCCTCCCACGACGTCGCGGCGCGTGAGGTGCCCGAGGACCACTCCCACCAGGTCATACTGCCGCGCCGGGCGCCGGTGGCACCCATCCGGCAGGTGGCCCGGCGACTGCTGATGGCGCTGCTGGTCCTCGTCGCCACGGCCTTCATCGTCTGGATAGACCGCGACGAGTACCACGACAACGCGGGCGGCGAGGTCGACCTCCTCGCCTGCTTCTACTACGCGACCGTCACGCTCTCCACCACCGGTTACGGCGACATCGTCCCGTACGGGGACACGGCGCGGCTGCTGAACATCCTCCTCATCACGCCTCTTCGGGTGATTTTCCTGATCATCCTGGTCGGCACCACACTGGAGGTGCTCACCGAACGCACCCGCGAGCAGTGGCAACTGAAACGCTGGAGAAGCACCGTGCGCGACCACACCGTCATCGTCGGCTTCGGCACCAAGGGCCGTTCCGCCGCGCAGACCCTCTGCGCCAAGGGCGCGATCCGTGACCACATCGTCGTCGTCGACCCGAGCCCGAAGGTCGTCGACGCGGCCGTCGCGGAGGGCTTCGTCGGCGTGGTCGGCGACGCGACCCGCAGCGATGTGCTGATGCGCGCCGAGATCCAGCGCGCCCGCCAGGTCGTCATCGCCACCCAGCGCGACGACACCGCCGTCCTCGTCGCGCTGACCGCCCGGCAGATCAACAAGAAGGCCAACATCGTCGCGGCCGTACGCGAGGAGGAGAACGCGCCGCTGCTGCGGCAGTCCGGCGCGGATTCCGTGATCACCTCCGCCAGCGCGGCCGGCCGGCTGCTGGGCCTCTCCGTGCACAGCCCCAGCGCGGGCACGGTGATGGAGGACCTGATCCAGCAGGGCAGCGGTCTGGACGTCGTCGAGCGGCCGGTGGTCAAGTCCGAGGTCGGCAGGTCCGTCCGCGAGACCGACGATCTGGTCGTCTCCGTGCTGCGCGGCCACCGGCTGCTCGGGTACGACGATCCGGCGGCCAGCCCGTTGCAGCCCGCCGACCGGCTGATCACCATCGTCCGCGCGGCACCGGCGGCGGAGCCGGAGCCGTCCGGCAAGCAGCCGGGTCCGCCGAAGCTGCCGGGCAGCCAGGTCACCCCGATGCGCCGGGCCGACGAGTAGTCACCCGCGGTGATCCGGTGGAAGACGTCCCACCCGCCGGGTTTTGCCCGGTACTTGCCCCCGGCGAGTAGCCTCGCCGCCATGCGAGCGATCACCATCCCCGAACCCGGTGGCCCCGAAGCCCTCGTCTGGACGGACGTGCCCGACCCGCAGCCCGCCGAGGGCGAGGTCGTCATCGAGGTCGCGGCCACCGCCGTCAACCGTGCCGATCTGCTGCAACGTCAGGGCCGCTACGACCCCCCGCGGGGCGCGTCCCCCTACCCCGGACTGGAGTGCGCCGGCCGGATCGCCGAGGTCGGCGCCGGGGTGCACGGCTGGGCGGTCGGTGACGAGGTGTGCGCGCTGCTGTCGGGCGGCGGTTACGCGGAGCGGGTCGCGGTCCCGGCCGGGCAGGTGCTGCCGGTGCCGCAGGGCCTCGACCTGGTCGCGGCCGCGGCACTGCCCGAAGTGGCGTGCACCGTCTGGTCGAACGTCTTCATGATCGCGCACCTGCGGCCCGGTGAGACGCTGCTGGTGCACGGCGGCGCCAGCGGCATCGGCACCATGGCGATCCAGCTCGCCAAGGCGGTCGGCGCCCGGGTCGCGGTCACCGCGGGCGGCCCGGAGAAGCTGGCGCGCTGCGCCGAGCTGGGCGCCGATGTACTGATCGACTACCGCGAGCAGGACTTCGTGGAGGAGGTCCGCAAGGCCACCGGTGGCAAGGGCGCGGACGTCATCCTCGACATCATCGGCGCCAAGTACCTCCAACGGAACGTCAAGGCCCTGGCGGTCAGCGGCCGGCTGGCCATCATCGGCCTCCAGGGCGGCGTGAAGGCCGAACTGAACCTCGCGGCCCTGCTGACCAAGCGCGCCGCGATCACCGCGACCGGACTGCGCGCCCGTCCCCTCAACGAGAAGGCGGCCATCGTCGCCGCCGTCCGCGAGCACGTGTGGCCGCTGATCACCAACGGTCAGGTGCGGCCGATCGTCGACCGGACGATCCCCCTCGCCCAGGCCGCCGAGGCCCACCGCGTGGTGGAGGCGAGCGGCCACGTCGGCAAGGTCGTCCTGACCCTCTGAGCCACGCCGCTCCCGGCCCCTGGTCCGCCCGGTCCTGTGCCTCGTGCGGTACGGGGCCGGGCGGAGGCGCATGGCGGGCCAGCGCACGTGTACGGCGGACGCCGGTCGGGCTGTACGGGCTCCCGGCGACGGACCGGCCGGACGCGTACGGGCACGGTCTCGGCCGACACACCGCCCCCCGACCACGAGCCCCCACCGCCCGCAGATCCCCCCGTCACCCGACCGCGCCACGCGTCCCCCGGCTGCCTCACCCCCCGGACGCGTCCGGGATGCCGGACCGCCGTCGCCGTGTGACGCTGAGCCCGTCAAGTGACGCCCTCGGCACGGGGAGGAGCGCACCCGTGGCTCCACGCTTGCGTACGCACACGGCCGCCGGTCTGCTGGTGGCCGCCACGGTGCTGCCGCTGTCCACAGCGGCCGCCCCGGACGCCGCGGCCGCACCGGGCCGCGCCCGCCTCCTGGGCCCGGTCGCCGCCCGGCTCACGGGGTCCGCGCTCACCGGTGAGGGAGCGGGTCACGGCAACCCGTTCCCGTTCTTCCTGGGCCCTCGTCCCGGCGCCGGACTGCCCGGCGACCTCCCCGGTTTCCACGGCCCGGTGCCGCGCTTCCCCGGCGGCCCGCCGGCCGGCACACGGCCGCATCACCGGCCCCGGAGCACTCCGCCCCCTCCGGCCGCCTCCCCACCCTCCTCCGGCCGGCAACCGGCCAAGCCCCCGCGCGGCAGCCGCCCGCGGCCGGGCGCACCGTGGTGGGAGGGGATGGACGACCAGCGGGTCCACGGGCGGGGCCCGCACGGCGGCGGCCCCGCACCCGGCTCCCGTACGCCGTCCACCCCGCAGACGCCGACCGACGCGACCACCACCCGCCCCGGCTCCCCCGCCTCCGGTACGACGCCTCCCGCTCCGGGCCCGTCCGCCACCCCGGCGTCCCCCTCGCCGTCGGCCACCCCGCCCCGCGAGGGTGCGGCCCCGTCCGCCCGGTCCTGGCGCCCGCACCGTCACCGCCCGCACCGGCCCGTACGGCCGCGGTACCGGGCCCCTGGCCCGCCGCGTCCGTCGGTCTCCGACGATCCGCGCGCCGTCGGGTCCGCCACCGATGACGCCGAGGTCGCGGGACCCCGAACGGTCAGGCCGTACGCCATGGAGAATCCGGCGACGCGGGTGCAACGGGTGCTGCCGATGGGCGCCGGACTCACTCTGACCGGTCTCGGGCTGGCCTTTCTCGGTGTCCGGCTGCGCCGCCATTGAGCGTCCGGGACGGCCGTACGGCTGCTGCGGTCCGGTGTTTCACGTGAAACGCCGGGCGGACGGCTTGACTCCCCCGCCGTCGCTGTTTCACGTGAAACGCGCGATCCTCGGAGAGGGGTCACGGACTGGGGAGGCCAGCCCCTCCCGACAGCACTCGTACGAGACAATGGCGCCATGGATATGCCGATGAACGAACGGTCGCAGGAGAATCAGCACGTCCTGGTGGTCGGCCCGGACGGCATGGCGCTCGGTAGCGCCGGATCCCGTGGCGGAGACGGTGACGAGGAACCCCGTGAGACGCCGGTGACCGACATGGTCGAACAGCCTGCCAAGGTCATGCGCATCGGCAGCATGATCAAGCAGCTGCTGGAGGAGGTGAAGGCCGCTCCTCTGGACGAGGCGAGCCGGGTCCGGCTCAAGGAGATCCACGCCAGCTCGGTCAAGGAGCTGGAGGACGGCCTGGCACCCGAGCTGGTGGAGGAGCTGGAGCGGCTGTCGCTGCCCTTCACCGACGAGTCGGTGCCCACCGAGTCCGAACTGCGCATCGCCCAGGCCCAGCTGGTCGGCTGGCTGGAGGGCCTCTTCCACGGAATCCAGACCGCCCTGTTCGCCCAGCAGATGGCGGCGCGCGCCCAGCTGGAGACGATGCGCCGCGCCCTGCCCCCCGGCGCGCCCCACATGGAGGGCGACGAGCACCCTGGCCAGGGCGGCGCCCGCTCGGGCCCGTACCTCTGAGCAGCGGTCCGACCGCCACGGCGTCATGACGAGGGCCGGCACACGATCCGTGTGCCGGCCCTCGCCGTCCGTCCCTGTGCCGCGCTCAGCCGCTGCGGCCGGTGGAGACGGTCAGCTCGATGGTGTCCCCGCTGTGCGGGTCCCAGCGGGTCACCGGCTCCGGCGTCTGGCCCATGACGGTGTTCTTGCCCCACAGGGCGCTGTTCTCCCGGCCGACGACCTTCACCGTCCAGCCCGCCGCCTCGGCGCACCGCTTCACCGACTCCAGGTTCTTGTACTTGAAGTTCGGGAAGAAGACCTTGCCCTCCTCGCTGAGGGACTTGGTCGGGTTGGTGCAGTCGGTGGTGGGCAGCGTCGCCGACTTGTCCTCCGGCCGGACGCTCTCCTCGGCGCCGCCCGAGCCCGAGGAGTACCCGGTGTAGCGCGGCGAGGGCTTGTCGTCGGCCTTGTCACCGCTGGAGCCGGCGCTCAGCCCGATGCCGATCGCGATGGCGGTGACCACGACGACGCCGACGATCGCCGAGACGACGATCACCGCGGTGTTGCTCTTGCGCGGCGGGGGGCCGCCGGGGGCCGGCATCGCGGGCGGTGGTGTGAACTGCGGCGGCGGGGTCGGGAAGCCCGCGTTCGCGTACGGCGCGGGGGCGGGCGCCGGGAAGGGCGCGTTCACCGGGGGCGGTGTGGAGGGGGCGAAGCCGCCGACGGCCTGGGTGGGGGTGTAGGGCTGCTGGACGTTCGGCGGCGGGGGCGTGTGGGGTGCGGCGCTGGCGGTGGGGAACACCGCGGAGGAGACGGAGGCGCCGCTGGTACGCGCCCGGGGGCCCTCGCTGATGATCAGCGGGGTCGCGCCGGACTGCCCGGAGCCCGCGACCCGCAGGCACTCGTCCCGCATCGCCTCGGCGGTCGGGAACCGTTCGTTCGGGTTCTTCTTCAGCGCGCGGGCCACCAGCGCGTCCACGGCGGGCGGCAGCGACTGGTTGATGCTCGACGGGACCGGCGGCTCCTCCTGCACATGCGCGTAGGCGATGGCGAGCGGCGAGTCCGCGTCGAACGGCAGCTGACCGGTGACCAGCTCGAAGAGCATGATGCCGACGGAGTAGAGGTCGGAGCGGGCGTCCACACCGCGGCCCAGCGCCTGCTCGGGCGAGAGGTACTGCGGGGTGCCGACGACCATGCCGGTCTGCGTCATGGAGGTCACGCCGGACTGCATGGCACGGGCGATGCCGAAGTCCATGACCTTGACCACGTCGCGCTTGGTCAGCATGACGTTGCCCGGCTTGATGTCCCGGTGGACCAGGCCCATCTCATGGCTCACCTCCAGCGCGGCGAGCACATCGGCGGTGATCTTCAGGGCCTTCTCGGCGGGCATGGCGCCGTGCTGGGCGACGTCCGTGTCCAGCGCCGTGCGCAGCGGCTGCCCGGCGACGTACTCCATGACGATGTAGGGGACCATCGCGCCGTCGAGCTCGTCCTCGCCGGAGTCGAAGACGGACACGATGTTGGTGTGCGTGAGCTTCGCCACGGACTGCGCCTCGCGCCGGAAGCGCTCCCGGAAGGCCGGTTCGCGGCCCAGTTCGGTATGGAGTGTCTTGATCGCGACGTCGCGGTCCAGGACGGTGTCATGGGCGAGGTGGACGGACGCCATTCCGCCCTCACCGAGAAGATCACGAAGCTGGTAACGTCCTCCGCCGACCGAACGGCCCTCGTAGTGGCCCTGAGCGCCGTCCTGGCTCATCGTTCCGCTTCCCCCTCGGCGCACTACCGTACGTCTGGCAATCACATCTGGAATTCCGCAGTCAAGTCTGCCCCAGGGCTCGGACACGTCAAGCTGTGTGCCCGTTCCGTGATCAGATGCGCAAGATCCGGTCACGACAGCGGCCCTGCCAGGGGATTCGCGTCCTCGCGGCGTCCTTGCGACACTGGGCGGCCGGGAGGTTTGGCGAGCGGTCCATCGCGAAACGGCGGAGGCCGCTGAGCCTGTAGCGTGCTCTAGAAGACCGAGACCTTAACCGCGCATGCGGACCGATTCGACGGCGAGGACCGATGGCACCGACGCAGGGCCCCCAGGGCCCGTCCGATCCTGACGCCACCGGCTCCAACGTCCCCGACGCGCCGGAGACGTGGGCCAACGGCGGACTGGTCGGCGACGGCCGCTACCGGCTCACCCGCCGGCTCGGCCGCGGCGGCATGGCGGAGGTCTTCGCGGCCGAGGACGTCCGGCTGGGCCGTACCGTCGCCGTGAAGCTGCTGCGGGCCGATCTCGCCGAGGACCCGACGGCCAAGGTGCGCTTCACCCGCGAGGCGCAGTCGGTCGCCGGTCTGAACCACCACGCGGTCGTCGCGGTCTACGACTCCGGCGAGGATCTTGTCGGCGGCACCACGGTGCCGTACATCGTGATGGAGCTGGTCGAGGGCCACACCATCCGTGACCTGCTGCTGAACTCCGACGCCCCGCCCGCGGACCAGGCGCTGATCATCGTCTCGGGTGTGCTGGAGGCGCTGGCCTACAGCCATCAGCACGGCATCGTGCACCGTGACATCAAGCCCGCGAACGTGATCATCACCAACAGCGGCGCCGTCAAGGTCATGGACTTCGGCATCGCCCGCGCGCTGCACAGCGCCCAGTCGACCATGACGCAGACCGGCATGGTCATGGGCACCCCGCAGTACCTCTCCCCGGAGCAGGCGCTCGGCAAGACCGTCGACACCCGCTCCGACCTCTACGCCACCGGCTGCCTGCTGTACGAACTGCTCGCGCTGCGTCCGCCGTTCACCGGTGAGACCCCGCTGTCGGTCGTCTACCAGCACGTCCAGGACATCCCGGTGCCGCCCTCCGAGGTCGCCGAGGGCGTGCCGCCGGAGCTGGACGGTCTGGTGATGCGGGCGCTCGCCAAGGACCCGGACGACCGTTTCCAGACCGCGGAGGAGATGCGTGGTCTGATCCAGTACTCGCTCCAGATGCTCCAGGAGCAGGGCGGCAACACCGGCACCTGGAACACCGGCCCGGTCGCCCTCCCCGACAGCGGCGCCACCCGCGTCATGGGCCCCGCGGCGACCACCGCGATGCCGCACGCGGACATGGGCCAGACGGCCGCCAGCCCGATCCTGCCGCCCGGTATGCACGACGACGACGGCGCGTACGAGGGGCACCGGCCCGCCAGGAGCGGCCGTGGCAAGGTCGTGCTGATCGCGGTGCTCGCGATCGTCGCCGTCGTGGCGGGTGTGGCCTTCGCGCTCAAGACGACCTCGGGCCAGGGCGCCGAAACGCCGGCGCCGAGCAAGTCCCCGTCCGCCTCCTCGTCGCCCAAGGACAAGGACGACGAGGAGACCAAGGACCCGTCCGACGAGTCGACGTACGAGCCGCCGGCGCGTGGCACCGGCGGTGGTGGCGGCTGGACCCCGCCGTCGCGCAACCACACCTGGGCGCCGTCCAACCCGGGCCACACCACCGGCCGGCCGGACGAGCCGTCCCAGGACCCGTCGACGGAGCCGCCGACGAACACCACCGGCGGTGCGAACGAGGGCGGCACCAGCACCGGTACCGGCACCGGCGGCACGGACACCGGCGGCAACCCGGGCGGCAACACCAACGAGGGCGGCACCACCGGCGACCAGGGCTCGTCGACGAACGGCGGCACGGACAACTCCACCGGCACCGGCGGCACGGACCCCGGCGCCGTCCCCGGCGGCCTGGGCAACTGACCGTACGACGGACCCCGACGGGGCGGGCGCCGACCGGGCGCCCGCCCCGCCGCGTTTCCCGGGCCCGCCTCAGCCCGTGAACGCGTCCCGCACCGTGTCGTACTCGCGCGTCCACCACACCGCGAGCGCCGCCGCGGCCGGGAACTGCGGATCGGTGCGGCGGTCGCCGAGCCGGTAGCGCCAGGTCAGCATCCAGAAGTCGTTCAGCCGCTCCCACCACACCCGGTGGACGGCGGCGGCCAGCTCCTCGCGCCCGGCGCCGCAGGTGTCGCGGTAGGCGTCCGCGTACGCGGCGACCTTCGCCAGGTCGAGCATCCCGCTGGGCCGGACGAAGAAGATCGCGGCGGCGCGTACCGCCTCCTCGGCGCGCGGGTGGACGCCCA
>NZ_JCANQV010000200.1:0-10953 GCF_059553635.1 Candidatus Streptomyces philanthi | reverse complement strand
GGTCCGTGACCTCCGGGAGGCCCAGTTCCTCGCCCTGGTAGAGGTACGCGGAACCGGGCAGGGCGAGCATGAGGAGCGTGGCGGCGCGGGCGCGCGGCAGGCCCCCGCCCAGGCGCGTGGTGTGCCGGACCACGTCGTGGTTGGACAGCACCCAGGTGGTCGGCGCGCCGACGGAGGAGGTCGCGGCGAGGGAGGCGTCGATCACCGCGCGCAGCGCGTCCGCGTCCCAACCGGTGTTGAGGAAGTGGAAGTTGAACGCCTGGTGCAGCTCGTCCGGCCGGACGTAGAGGGCCAGTCGTTCGGCGGAGGGCGCCCATGCCTCGGCGACACCGATGCGCTCGCCGTCGTAGGCGTCCAGCAGCCGGCGCCAGGAGCGGTGGATGACATGGACGCCGTCCTGGTCGAAGAACGGCAGCACCTGGTTGCCGATGAGCCGGGCCTGCCGGCCGTGGCCGATGTCCGGCAGGCCGGGCGCCTTGACCATGCCGTGGGCCACATCGATCCGGAAGCCGTCGACCCCGAGGTCCAGCCAGAAGCGCAGGACGGCGGCGAACTCGTCGTGCACCTCGGGCCGTTCCCAGTCGAGGTCGGGCTGCTCGGGGGCGAAGAGGTGCAGGTACCAGTCGCCGCGGTCGGTACGGGTCCACGCCGGGCCGCCGAAGACGGACTCCCAGTCGTTGGGCGGGAGCGCGCCGTCCGGGCCGCGGCCGGGGCGGAAGACGTAGCGCTGCCGGGCGAGGTCGGGGTCCTGGAACCACGGGTGCCGGTCGGAGGTGTGGTTGGGGACGATGTCGACGATGACCCGCAGGCCCAGGGTGTGGGCGGCGCTGATCAGTTCTCCGGCGTCGCCCAGGCTGCCGAAGACGGGGTCGACGGCGCGGTAGTCGGCGACGTCGTAGCCGCCGTCGGCCTGCGGGGACGCGTAGAACGGCGTGAGCCAGACGGCGTCGACGCCCAGGTCCTTGAGGTACGGCAGCCGGTCGCGCGCCCCGCGCAGGTCGCCGATCCCGTCGCCGTCGCTGTCGGCGAACGAGCGGACGTAGACCTGGTAGATGACGGCTTCGTGCCACCAGTGGGGGCCGTGGTCCGGTCCGGCCGTCCGGCGGGTGGGGCTGGGGGAGGTGAGCTGCTGGGTCATCCTGCCGTCCCTGTCGGGTCGAGGGTCGAGAGCGGGGCGTGTTGCAAGGGGCATGCGCGTTCTTTCATGGGGTCAACGCACGGAGGACACGGGGGTGACGGGGCTTGCGGGCGCACAGAAGGGGGCGTGCCGGAGCATCCTGCTGCAACCTCTTCCGGTTTTCTTGCAGAAATTTGCCGCAAGGTCTTTCGGATCGGAGAGCGCGCTGTTACGTTCCTGACGCCATCTCAGGCAATTCCCAAAGGAGTTCACACATGCGGCGTGGCATACGTGGCGCAACCGCCCTCGCGCTGGTAGCGGGCCTGGCCCTGACGGCGACGGCCTGCGGGGGCGGTGACGGCGACGGCGCCGCCGCGTCCGGCGATCTGTCGGGCACCGTCACGTTCTGGGACACCTCCAACGACGCCGAGAAGGCGACGTACCGCAAGCTTGCGGAAGGCTTCCAGAAGAAGTACCCCAAGGTCCACGTCGAGTATGTGAGCGTCCCCTTCGGCGACGCCAACGCCAAGTTCAAGAACGCGGCGGGCGGCAACTCCGGCGCCCCCGACGTGATGCGCACCGAGGTCGCCTGGGTCGCCGACTTCGCCGGCCTCGGCTACCTCGCCCCCCTCGACGGCACCCCCGCCCTCGACAAGACCGACGACTACCTGCCGCAGGCCCTCGGCAGCACCAGGTTCCAGGGCAAGACCTACGCCGCCCCCCAGGTCACCGACACCCTCGGCCTCTTCTACAACAAGCGGCTGCTGAAGAAGGCCGGCGTCGAGGTGCCCAAGACCTTCGACGAGCTGTCCGCCTCCGCCAAGAAGATCAAGGCGAAGACCGGCGCCACCGCCCTCTACCTGCGCGGCGACGACGCGTACTGGTTCCTGCCGTACCTCTACGGCGAGGGCGGCGACATGGTCGACGCCCGCGACAAGATCGTGAAGATCGACGACGGCACCGGCGCCAAGGCGTTCGCGACCCTCAAGCACCTGGTCGACTCCGGCGCCGCCGTCACCGACGCCACCGACGGCCAGGAGAACCAGCTCAAGGCCCTCAAGGACGGCAAGGTCGCGATGGCGGTCGACGGACCCTGGGACATCGAGGGCGCCCGCGCCGGAGAGGCGTTCCGCGACAGGAACAACCTCGGCGTCGCCCCCGTCCCCGGCGGCAGCCGCGCCCAGGGCTCCCCGCAGGGCGGCTGGAACCTCTCGGTCTACGCCGGCTCCAAGAACCTCGCCGCCTCCTACGAGTTCGTCAGGTACATGAGCTCGGCCGCCGTCCAGCGCGAGACCACCGAGAAGCTCAGCCTGCTGCCCACCCGCAGGTCCGTCTACGCCGTCCCGTCGGTGAAGAACAACGAGATGGTGAAGTTCTTCAAGCCCGCCGTGGACGGCGCGGTGCAGCGGCCGTGGATCGCCCAGGGCAACTCCCTCTTCGAGCCGATCAAGGTCCAGATGAACAAGGTGCTCACCGGCGCCGCCACCCCCGAGGAGGCCGCCAAGGCCACCGGTGAGACGTACCGGAAGCTGCTCAAGGACTACAAGTGACCCTCGCCGTACGGGTGCGCAGGGCCTTCGGCACCCACTGGTACGCCTGGGCGATGACCGCCCCGGTCGTCCTCGTCATCGGCGTGATCATCGGCTGGCCGCTGGTGCGCGGGCTCCTCCTCTCGCTCACCGACGCCGACGAGTCCAACGTCGAACGCCACATCGGCATGAACCACATCCCGGCCACGTACTCCTTCACCGGCCTGGACAACTACCGCGCCGTGCTCGCCGACCCCGTCTTCTGGGGCCGGCTGGGCTGGACGGTGGTGTGGACGGCCGGCTGCGTCGGGCTGACGTTCCTGATCGGCCTGGGTCTGGCCGTCCTCCTCCACCGCTCGCTGCGCGGCCGCGGCGTCTACCGCGTCGCGCTGGTCCTGCCGTGGGCCATCCCGGCCTTCATCTCGGTCTTCACCTGGCGGATGCTGTTCAACGAGCAGAACGGCATCCTCAACAAGCTGCTCGCCGGGGGCGGCATCGACGCGGTGCCCTGGCTCAACGACCCGCTCTGGGCCAAGCTCTCGGTCATCGCCGTCAATGTCTGGCTGGGCGTCCCGTTCATGCTGGTCGCGCTGCTCGGCGGTCTCCAGGCCATCCCGGGCCAGCTGTACGAGGCCGCCGAGATGGACGGGGCCGGGCCCTGGCAGCGGTTTTGCCACATCACGGTGCCGGGGCTGCGGACGGTCAGCAGCACGGTGGTGCTGCTCTCCACCATCTGGACGTTCAACATGTTCCCGGTGATCTTCCTGCTGACCCGCGGCGGGCCCGGGGACGCCACGGAGATCCTGGTGACCTACGCCTACCGGCTCTCGTTCGTCGACAGCCCCCGCGACTTCTCGCTCTCGGCGACCTGGGGCGTCCTGATCCTGCTGCTGCTCTCGCTGGTCGCCGTGGCCTACCGCCGGGCACTGCGCCGGCAGGGAGAGGTGTGGTGACGATGACCACGACCACCACCACGGCGCCGCATGCGCCGCACCCCGGCCGCACGAACGACCGGCCGGACGGCGCACGTTTCCGCAAGCGCGGTGAAAGAAGCCGCATCGCCTCCGTCGGCCTGCACGCCACCCTGCTGTGCGCCGTCGTCGTCGCGGTCTTCCCGCCCCTGTGGCTCCTGGTGACGTCCTTCAAACCGAAGAACGACGCCTTCACCACCGAGCCCGTCAAGAACTTCACCCTCGCCAACTACACCCATGTACTGGCCGACACCGCGTTCCTGACCTGGTTCAAGAACTCCGTGATCGTCGTCGGCGCCACCACCGTCCTGGGCGTCTTCCTCGCCGCCACCACCGGCTACGCCGTCAGCCGCTTCCGCTTCCCCGGCATGCGCCCGCTGATGTGGCTGCTGCTGATCACCCAGATGTTCCCGGTGGCGGTACTGATCGTCCCGCTCTACAACCTGCTCGCCGGCCTCGGCCTGCTCAACCAGCCCGCCGGCCTCGTCATCACCTACCTCACCATCGCCGTCCCGTTCTGCGCCTGGATGATGAAGGGCTACTTCGACACCATCCCGGTGGAGATCGACGAGGCGGGACGGGTCGACGGACTGAACCCGTTCGGCACCTTCTGGCGGCTGGTCCTCCCGCTCGCCCGCCCCGGCCTCGCCGTCACCGGCTTCTACACCTTCGTCACCGCCTGGGCCGAGGTCGCCTACGCCTCCGCCTTCATGACCGGGGAGCAGAACCTCACCCTCGCGGGCGGCCTCCAGACCTTCGTCAACCAGTACACCAACGACTGGGGATCGATGACCGCCGCAGCCGTGATCATCGCCGTTCCGGCCGCGCTCGTCTTCGCCTTCGCCCAGCGGCATCTCGTATCCGGCCTGACCTCCGGCACGACCAAGGGATGACATGACCCAGCACTCCGCCGCCCCCGCCCCCGATCCCCGCCCGACGCCCGACGACCGCTCCGGCTGGTGGCGCGACGCGGTCATCTACCAGGTCTATCCGCGCAGCTTCGCCGACGCCGACGGCGACGGCACGGGAGACCTGCGCGGCATCAGGAGCCGCCTGCCGTACCTCAAGGACCTGGGCGTCGACGCCGTCTGGCTCAGCCCCTTCTACGCCTCCCCGCAGGCCGACGGCGGCTACGACGTCGCCGACTACCGCGCCGTCGACCCCGTCTTCGGCACCCTCGCCGACGCCGAGGCGGTCATCCGCGACGCCCACGGCCTCGGCCTGCGGATCATCGTCGATGTCGTCCCCAACCACTGCTCCGACCAGCACGTCTGGTTCCGGCAGGCGCTGCGCGAGGGCCCCGGCTCCCCGCTGCGCGACCGCTTCCACTTCCGCCCCGGACGCGGCACCGACGGCGAACTCCCGCCCAACGACTGGGAGTCCCTCTTCGGCGGCCCCGCCTGGACCCGGCTGCCCGACGGCGAGTGGTACCTGCACCTCTTCGCCCCCGAGCAGCCCGACTTCAACTGGGACCACCCCGCCGTCCAGGACGAGTTCCGCTCCGTCCTGCGCTTCTGGCTGGACCTCGGCGTCGACGGCTTCCGGATCGATGTGGCCCACGGCCTGGTCAAGGCCCCCGGCCTGCCCGACATGGGCGTCACCGACCAGCTGAGGCTCCTGGGCAACCAGGTGCTGCCGTTCTTCGACCAGGACGGTGTCCACGAGGTCTACCGCTCCTGGCGTACCGTCCTCGACGAGTACGCGGACGACCGTGTCGCCGTCGCCGAGGCATGGACCCCCAGCCCCGAACGCACCGCCCTCTATCTGCGCCCCGACGAACTCCACCAGGCGTTCAACTTCCCGTACCTGACGACGGAATGGGACGCGGACCGGCTCCGCGAGGCCATAGACGCCTCCCTCGACGCCATGCGCCCGGTCGGCGCGCCGACCACCTGGGTGCTGTCCAACCACGACGTGGTCCGGCACACCACGCGCCTGGGCGGGGGCCTGCCACGCGCCCGCGCCGCCACGCTCCTCATGCTCGCCCTGCCCGGTTCCGCGTACCTCTACCAGGGCGAGGAACTGGGCCTCCCGGAGGTCACGGACCTGCCCGACGAGGTCCGCCAGGACCCGTCCTTCTTCCGCGACACCGGTCAGGACGGTCTGCGGGACGGTTGCCGGGTGCCCCTGCCGTGGTCGGGGACGCGTCCGCCCTACGGGTTCGGCACCGGCGGCAGCTGGTTGCCGCAACCCGACGACTGGGGCCCTCTCAC
Organism: Candidatus Streptomyces philanthi; assembly: GCF_059553635.1. Classification (NCBI taxonomy): domain Bacteria; kingdom Bacillati; phylum Actinomycetota; class Actinomycetes; order Kitasatosporales; family Streptomycetaceae; genus Streptomyces; species Candidatus Streptomyces philanthi. The sequence goes on along the minus strand of NZ_JCANQV010000200.1, from coordinate 5,123 downwards.
CGTGGAGGCCCAGACCGGCGACCCCGCCTCCACCCTGGAGTTCTACCGCACCGCCCTCACCCTCCGCCGCACCCACCCCGCCCTCGGCGCCGGCCACACCGTCCACTGGCTCGACACCCCCCACGGCACCCTCGCCTTCCGACGCGACGGCGGACTCCTCTGCGCCGCCAACACCACCACCCGGACGGCGCGCGTCACCCTGCCCGGCCGCCCTCTGCTGTCCAGCGGCGCCCTTCCCACGGAGATCCCGGGCAGCCCGGGGCAGTACGACCTCCCGCCGGACACGACCGTCTGGTGGAGCCTGTGACGTCGGAGGGCCCCTCGCCCCGCCTCGCCGACATCGCCGCGCGGGCCGGTGTCAGCGAGGCCACCGTCAGCCGCGTCCTCAACGGGAAGCCCGGGGTCTCCGCGACCACCCGCCGGACCGTGCTGGACGCCCTCGACGTCCTCGGCCACGCCCGCCCCGGCCGCCCGCGCCGCCGCAGCGCGGGCCTGGTCGGCCTGGTCATCCCGGAACTCACCAACCCGATCTTCCCGGCCTTCGCCCAGATCATCGAGCAGTCCCTGGCCGGCCACGGCTACACCCCCGTGCTCTGCACCCAGCAGCCCGGCGGTGCCACCGAGGACGAACTCGTCGAGCAGCTGGAGGAACGCGGCGTCACGGGCATCGTCTTCCTCTCCGGACTGCACGCCGACACCGCGTCCGACACCGCCCGCTACACCCGCCTCTCCGACCGCGGTGTCCCCTTCGTCCTGATCAACGGCTACCGCCCGCACATCGACGCGCCGTTCGTCTCCCCGGACGACCACGCCGCCGCGCGCACGGCCGTACGCCATCTCGCCGAGCTGGGCCACGAGCGGATCGGCCTCGCCGTCGGCCCGGCCCGCTACGTCCCCTCGTACCGCAAGACCAAGGGGTTCACCGCGGCGCTCGGCGAGACGTTCGGGCTGACGCCGGAGCGGGCCGCGCGGCGCGTACGGAACACCCTGTTCGGGGTCGAGGGAGGGCAGGCGGCGGCGTCGGCGCTGCTGGACGACGGATGCACCGGCATCGTCTGCGGCAGCGACCTCATGGCGCTGGGCGCCATCCGCGCCGCACGCCAACGCGGACTCGACGTCCCCACCCACGTCTCCGTCGTCGGCTTCGACGACTCCCCCCTCATCGCCTTCACCGACCCACCCCTCACCACCGTCCGCCAACCCGTGCAGGCCATGGGGCAGGCCGCGGTGCGCGCGCTGCTGGAGGAGATCGGCGGTACGCCGGCGCCGCACAGCGAGTTCGTCTTCCACCCGGAGCTGGTCGTCCGCGGGTCCACCGCGTCGGCGCCGCCGGTGATGCCCGGACAGAGATCCCCGCAAAAGCGGACGAACTCCGCAAAGTCGGCGCGGGTTTCGTAAGGCGGGGACTCGGTACGCGGATTTTTGTGGGGCCCGGCCGGAGTGCCAGGCCCCACGGGATCGGGGCGCGGACTTCACAAGGCCCGGGGCGGTGTGTGCCGCGCGGCGAGGCCGGACCGGTACGCCTTCCGCAAGAAACTGCAAGAACGCGCAAGAGTCCGTAAGAACGTGCAAGGAACGGCCGGGGAATCCGTAAAAGGCGTGCAAGGCCCTGCGGGAAAGCGACTGCCCCGGCCCCTCCGCGCGACCGGCGCGTATCCCTCCCCGGGCCCATCCGGCTCCCCCTCCGGGCCTACTCGGGGGCTGCCGCATACCCGACCGTGGGATGATCGGCTCTACACCCCTTTCTGGCAAACTGTCTGCCCATGGGTGAAGTACGTATGAACACCGTGGACGACCGGCCGGCACCGCCGCCCCTGTACCGGGGCGCCGCGGACCGCCCGGAGCCGCGAAGCCGCTTCGCCCGGCTCCGCCTGCCGCGCACGCCCCGGCTGTGGTTCGAGATACTGCTGATCGCGGTCAGTTACTGGACGTACTCGCTCATCCGCAACGCGGTGCCCGAGCAGAAGGACAAGGCGCTGGCGAACGCCGACTGGATCTGGCGGGCCGAGCACGCCCTGGGCATCGCGGTGGAGCACACCGTCAACCACGCCGTGAACTCGGTGACCTGGCTGATCGTTTCGATGAACTACTACTACGCCACCTTGCACTTCATCGTCACCATCGGCGTCCTGGTCTGGCTCTACCGCTGGCACCCCGGCCGCTACGCCGCCGCCCGCCTCGCCCTCTTCGCCACCACCGGCATAGCCCTGATCGGCTACTACTTCTATCCCCTGGCGCCGCCCCGCCTGATGACGGACGGCGGCTTCATCGACACCGTCATCGAGCACGGCACCTGGGGCTCGATGGCCTCCGGCAACCTCGCCTCGATGTCCAACCAGTACGCCGCGATGCCGTCGATGCACATCGGCTGGTCCCTGTGGTGCGGTATCACCATCGCCCTGCTCGCCCGCCGCCGCTGGGCCAAGGCACTCGGGCTTCTCTACCCCGCCACCACTCTCCTCGTCATCGTCTCCACCGCCAACCACTTCTGGCTCGACGCCCTCGGCGGCATCCTCTGCCTCGCCTTCGGCTTCGGTCTCGCATACGCCTGGTACGGCCGCCTGCCCCACCGGATGGGGCGCTACATAGGTGCCGAGGCCACGGCGTAACGGGAGACGGAGCGGCGGGACGTCTCCGTGCACGACCACTCGGGCCGGGGCTCGGCTCACCCTCGTACGCGCGCACCGTCACGCTTGCCGCCCGGCGCGCACCGGCCCCGGGCGCTTCGCGGTCGCGGCACAGGAACCTCACCGGCACCGCCGTCCCCCGCTTCCCCGCCGTGGGATTGTGCGGCATTGTCGTGCGGGACCGATGGGCCGTTGCCGCGTCGTGAGCCGGAGGGCGCGGGCGGGCCGGTGGCGCGACAGGAAGGTGTGCGGCATGGGGCGGGCGTTCGGGGACTACCAGAACGAGATCTACCTCGACGGGTTGCGTGGTGTCGTACCGCGGTTCCCGCTCACGTACGAGGAGCTGGAGGCGCGGGCGCACGCGGTGCTGTCGGACTCCCTGCGGTCGTATGTCGCCGGGGGCGCGGGGGACGAGTTCACGCAGCGGGCCAATGCCGAGGTGTTCCGGCGGTGGGGGCTGATACCCCGGATGCTGGTGGGGGCGGCGGAGCGGGACCTTTCCGTGGAGCTGTGCGGGGTGACGCTGCCGTCGCCGCTGTTCATGGCGCCGATCGGGGTCCTCGGGCTGTGCGAGCGGGACGGGCACGGCGATCTGGCCGTCGCGCGGGCGGCCGCGCGGACCGGCGTCCCCATGGTCGCCTCGACGCTGACCTGTGACCCGATGGAGGAGGTGGCCGCCGGGTTCGGGGCGACGCCCGGGTTCTTCCAGCTGTACACGCCGGACGACCGGGAGGTGGCCGAGAGCCTGGTCCGGCGTGCGGAGCGGGCCGGGTTCGCGGGGATCGTCGTCACCCTGGACACCTGGGTCACGGGATGGCGCCCCCGTGACCTCGGCACCGGCAACTTCCCGCAGCTGCGCGGCCACTGCCTGGCGAACTACACCTGCGACCCGGTCTTCCGCTCACGGCTCGCCCGCACCCCGGAGGAGGACCCGCAGGCCGCCGTACGGCACTGGGCACAGATCTTCGCCAAGCCGCTGACCTGGGACGACCTTCCGTGGCTGCGGTCGCTCACCCGGCTCCCGCTGATCCTCAAGGGCATCTGCCACCCGGACGACGCGCGCCGCGCCAAGGACGCCGGGGCCGACGGCCTGTACTGCTCCAACCACGGCGGGCGCCAGGCCAACGGCGGGCTGCCCGCGCTCGACGCGCTGCCCGGAGTCGTCGCGGCCGCCGGCGGGCTGCCCGTGCTGTTCGACTCGGGTGTCCGCAGCGGGGCGGACGTGATCAAGGCCCTGGCGCTGGGCGCGACCGCCGTCGGCGTCGGGCGCCCCTACGCGTACGGGCTGGCGCTCGGCGGCACCGACGGTGTCGTCCACGTCCTGCGGTCGCTGCTCGCCGAGGCCGATCTGATCATGGCGGTGGACGGGTATCCGGCCCTGGCGGACCTCACCCCGGAGGCGCTGCGGCGCGTGGGGTGAACGGGGCGGGCCCCGGGCTCAGCCCCCGTAGAACAGTTCCTCCACGACGACGCGGGCGCGCCGGGTGACGCGGCGGTAGTCGTCCAGCATCTCCCCGACGTGGCCCTCCTCGTAGCCGAGGTAGCGGCCGACCGCGGCGAGTTCGCGGCCGTCGGCGGGGAAGGTGTCGCCGGGGCGGCCGCGGACCAGCATCACCCCGTTGCGGACGCGGGCCGCCAGCACCCATGCCGCGTCGAGGACGCCGGCCTCCTCGGTGCCGATCAGGCCGGCGGCGTGGGCGGCGGCCAGGGCCTCGCGGGTGCGGGTGGTGCGCAGGCCGGGGTGTTCCCAGCCGTGCCGCATCTGGAGGAGCTGGACGGTCCACTCGACGTCGCTGAGGCCGCCGCGGCCGAGCTTGGCGTGGGTGGTGGGGTCGGCGCCGCGTGGCAGGCGCTCGGACTCCATCCGGGCCTTGAGGCGGCGGATCTCGCGGACGGCGTCCTCGCCGAGGCCCTCGGCGGGGTAGCGCAGGGGGTCGATCAGCTCGGTGAAGCGGCGGCCGAGGTCGGCGTCCCCGGCGACCGGTTCGGCGCGCAGCAGGGCCTGCGCCTCCCACACCAGCGACCAGCGGCGGTAGTAGGCGGCGTACGAGGACAGGGAGCGCACCAGCGGGCCGGACCTGCCCTCCGGGCGCAGGTCGGCGTCGATGGGCAGCGGCGGGTCGGCGGAGGGGAGTTGGAGGAGGCGGCGCATCTCGTTGGCGACGGCGTGGGCGGCCTTGGCGGCCTCCTGTTCGTCGGCGCCCTCGCGGGGTTCGTGGACGAAGAGGACGTCGGCGTCGGAGCCGTAGCTCAGTTCGTGGCCGCCGAAGCGGCCCATGCCGATGACGGCGAACCGGGTGGGCAGGGTGTCGCCCCACTGCGCGCGGACGGCGGCGCGCAGCGCGCCGGCGAGGGTGGCGGCGTTGAGGTCGGAGACGGCGGAGCCGACGGCGTCCACGGCGCGGCCCGGGTCGTCCTCGACGGGGCGGACCTCCGTGCCGTAGGCGCCGATCAGGTCGGCGGCGGCGGTGCGGAACAATTCCCTGCGGCGTACTC
>NZ_JCANQV010000199.1:0-11012 GCF_059553635.1 Candidatus Streptomyces philanthi | reverse complement strand
ACCGTCGCGTCGGGGGCGCGGGGCGGCCCGCCGCGGGGCGGGCGCGCCGGGCCGCTGGCGTATCGTCGTGCGCGATGGCAACCCTCGACCAGTGCCGTGCCGCGCTCGACCGGCTGGCGCAGAACCTCTCCGCGGCCGGCGGCGGCGTACGCGGCGCCGCCGCCCTCGACCGCTCGGTCAGCTGCCGGATCACCGACCTGGACGTCACATTCGTGGGACGGCTGGCGCACGGCAGTCTCACGGAGGTGACGAACGTCGCCGGGCCGCCGCCGTACCGGGCGGAGATCCGGCTGTCGATGGCCGGCGACGACCTGGTCGCCCTGGTGGACGGCCGGCTGGACTTCGGCCGGGCGTGGGGCAGCGGCCGGGTCCGCCTGGAGGCGGGCGTCCGTGATCTGCTGCGGCTCAGGACGCTGCTTTGACCGCCGCGGCCCGCTTGCGGGAGGCGCGGGCGTGCCGGGCCGCCGGGATGACCAGCGGGGTGCCGGTCTCGGGGTCGTCGACGACGCGGCAGGCGAGGCCGAAGACCTCCTCGACCAGGTCCGCGGTGACGATCTCGCCGGGCGCGCCCTCGGCGAGGACGCGGCCGCCCTTCATGGCGATGAGGTGCGTGGCGTAGCGGGCCGCGTGGTTGAGGTCGTGCAGGACGGCGACGAGGGTGCGGCCCTGTTCCTCGTGGAGTTCGGCGCACAGGTCGAGGACGTCGATCTGGTGCTGGATGTCGAGGTAGGTGGTCGGCTCGTCGAGGAGGAGCAGCGGGGTCTGCTGGGCGAGGGCCATGGCGATCCACACGCGCTGGCGCTGGCCGCCGGAGAGTTCGTCGACATGGCGGTCGGCGAGGGCGGCGACGCCGGTGGCCGCCATCGACTCGTCCACGACCCGTTCGTCCTCGGCCGACCACTGGCGCAGCAGTCCCTGGTGCGGGTAGCGGCCGCGGGCGACCAGGTCGGCGACGGTGATGCCGTCGGGGGCGACGGAGGACTGCGGGAGCAGGCCGAGGGTCCTGGCGACCTTCTTGGCGGGCAGTGAGGAGATCACCGAGCCGTCGAGCAGGACCGCGCCCGCGGTGGGCCGCAGCATCCGGGACAGGGCGCGCAGCAGGGTGGACTTGCCGCAGGCGTTGGGGCCGACGATGACGGTGAAGGAGTTGTCGGGCACGGCGACCGAGAGGTTCTCGGCGATGACCCGCTGGTCGTAGGCGAGGGTGAGGTTCTCGGCCGTCAGACGGCTCACGTCGGTGCTCCTGGGGTGTCGTCGGTTCGCTGGGGTGAGGGGCGGTGGTGTGGCGGGGGGCCGGGTCCGCCGGGGGTCGGCGTCATATCCGTCCCGCCCGGCGCTCGGTGACCAGCAGCCACAGCAGATAGGCGCCGCCGAGGACGCCGGTCAGCACGCCGACGGGGAGCTGGTCGGCGCCGAACAGCCACTGGCCGCACCAGTCGGCGGCGACCAGCAGTGCCGCGCCCATCAGGGCGGCCGGCAGGAGGACGGGGCCGGGCGAGCGGGTCAGGCGCCGGGCGAGCTGGGGCGCGGTGAGCGCCACGAAGGAGATCGGTCCGGCGGCCGCGGTGGCGGCGGCGACCAGCACCACGGCGGCGAGCAGGACCGTGGTGCGGACCCGGTCGGCGTGGATGCCCAGGGCGCGGGCGGTGTCGTCGCCCATCTCCAGCATCCGCAGCGGCCGCCCGTACAGCAGGATCAGCGGCAGCAGGACGGCGCAGACCGCGGCGAGCGGTCCGACCTGGCTCCAGTCGCGGCCGCTGAGCGAGCCGGTCATCCAGGTGGTGGCGGACGTCGCCTCGACGATGTTCGCCTTGGTCAGCAGGTGGAGGACGACGGCGTAGAGGACGGCGGCGACGCCGATGCCGACGAGGACGAAACGGTAGCCGTGGATGCCGCCCTTCCAGGAGAGCAGGAAGAGGACGAGGCCGGTGCCGAGCCCGCCGGCGACGGCCCCGGCGGCGACGGCGGCGGGTCCGCCGTGGAGGTACACGATGACGAGCAGCGCCCCGACGGACGCCCCCTGGGCGAGGCCGAGGACGTCGGGGCTGCCGAGCGGGTTGCGGGAGACGGTCTGGAAGACGGCGCCCGCGATGCCGAGCGCGGCGCCGGCCAGCAGGCCGACCAGTACCCGCGGCAGCCGCAGCTGGTGGACGATGAACTCCTGGCCCGTGGTGCCGCCGCCGGTGAGGGTGCGCAGCACGTCGGACACGCTCATCGGGTAGTCGCCGGAGCCGATCAGGGCGATGGCGGCGGCCAGCGCGAGGACGAGCAGGACGGCTCCGGCGACGGCGGCGCGGAGGTCCGGGCGGAGGGAGAGCCCGCCGGCGGTGCGCAGCGGGCGGACGCGCCGTGGGGTCCTTTCGGTGGTGTTCACAGCTGGGCCGTCCTCCGGCGTCGTACGAGGTGGATGAAGACGGGGCCGCCGAGGACGGCGGTGACGATGCCGACCTGGAGTTCGCCGGGCCGGGCGGCGACGCGGCCGAGGATGTCGGCGCCGAGCAGCAGGACGGGTGAGAGCACCGCGGAGTACGGCAGGACCCAGCGCAGGTCGGGGCCGGTGAGGGCGCGGACGGCGTGCGGCACCATCAGGCCGATGTAGACGATGGGGCCGCAGGCCGCGGTGGCGCCGCCGCACAGCAGGGTAACGGCGAGCATGGCGAGGACGCGGGTGCGGGTGAGGCGGGTGCCGAGGGCGCGCGCGTGGTCGTCGCCGAGGGCGGCGGCGTTCAGCGGGCGGGCGAGCAGCAGAGCGAGGACGGCGCCGGCGAGGAGGAACGGGGCGATGCGGGTGACGGTCGGCAGGGTGGCCGCGGCGAGCGAGCCGACCGTCCAGAACCGCATCCGGTCCAAGGACGCGGTGTCCATGAGGTTGACGGCCGTGAGGTAGCCGGTGAGGACGGCGGTGAGCGCGGTGCCGGCGAGGGCGAGCCGTACGGGGGTGGCGCTGCGGGTGCCGCCGAGGACGTAGACGGCGGCGGAGACCACCGCGGCACCAAGGAAGGCGAACCACACATAGCCGCTGAGGGAGGTGACGCCGAGGAAGCTGATGGCGGTGACGACGGCGGCGGAGGCCCCGGCGTTGATGCCGAGGATGCCGGGGTCGGCCAGGGGGTTGCGGGTCAGGGCCTGCATCACGGTGCCGGCCAGTCCCAGGGCGGCGCCGGCGAGCAGGCCGAGGAGGGTGCGCGGGAGGCGGACGTCGCGGACGACGACGTCGGTGTCGGTCCCGGAGTAGTGGAACACCCCGTGCCAGACCTGGTCGAGGGGGATCTGCTTGGCGCCGACGGCGATGCCGAGCACGGCGACGGCGGCCAGCAGTGCCAGCGAGGCGAGCAGGCCCGCGATACGGGCCGGGCGCCGACGCACGGTCACCGGGGCCTGGGCCTGGGGCGTTCGGGAGGGACTGTCGACCAACACAACGGTTAGGTTAGCCTACCCTCACATACTTTTCCGTGGCCCTCCCCGGCCGCGGAACCTACGAAAGAGAAGCGCACCACCATGACCACCTTCCGCAGCCCCACCCCGACCCGACGCGGCATCCTGGCCGCGGGCGGCGCCCTCGGCGCCGGCGCACTGCTCGCCGCGTGCGGGGGCGGCACGGGCCAGGAGGGCGGCAAGGGCGGCTCCGGCGGCGGCTCCTGGTCCTTCACGGACGACCGCCGCGAGAAGGTGTCGCTCCCTCACTCCCCGCGCCGCGTCGTCGCGTTCACCGGGACCGCGGCCGCCCTGCACGACTTCGGCGCCGGCGACCGGATCGCCGGCGTCTTCGGGCCGACCAAGCTGAAGAACGGCAAGGCCGACCCGCAGGCCGGCGACCTCGACGTCGAGCGGGTCACCGTCATCGGCAACGCGTACAACCAGTTCGCCGTCGAGAAGTACGCGGCCCTCGCCCCCGATCTGCTCGTCACCAACATGTACGAGCCGGGCGCCCTCTGGTACGTCCCCGACGACCGCAAGGACAAGATCGCGCAGATCGCCCCGAGCGTCGCGCTCACCGCCTCGCGCACCCCCCTCATCAAGATCATCGAACGGTACGCGGAGCTGGCCGCCGCCCTCGGCGCCGACCTGAAGGCCAAGCAGGTCACCGACGCCAAGGCCCGCTTCGAGAAGGCCGCCGCCGCGCTGCGCGCCGCCGCCAAGGCACACCCCGTCAGGGTGCTGGCCTGCTCCGGCAGCGCCGACCTCTTCTACGCCTCCAACCCCGGCGTCAACGCCGACCTCATGTACTTCAAGTCCCTGGGCGTCGACCTCATCGTCCCCGACCGCCTCGACAAGGGCGGCTACTTCGAGAGCCTGAGCTGGGAGAACGCCGACAAGTACAAGGCCGACGTCCTGCTGCTGGACAACCGCACCGCGACCCTCCAGCCCAAGGACCTGGCCGCCAAGCCGTCCTGGGCGAAGCTGCCCGCCGTCAAGGCCGGGCAGATCGCCCCCTGGTCCAGCGAGCCGCGCTTCTCCTACGCGGGCGCGGCACCGCTGCTGGAGTCCCTCGCCGACGCCGTCGCCCGCGCGAGGAAGGTCGCCTGACCCCGGGCGCGGCGGCCGTTCCGCCCCCGGCGCGACGTCCGCCGCGCCCGCCGCATCCCGCCACCCCGCACGGTCCCTGGAGGTTTCCCGCATGACCACCGCCACCGCTCCCGCCGCCGCGCCGTTCCGCTTCTTCGACGTGCGTGTGGTGCGCGCGGCCCGTACGAGCGCCTCCATGGTCCGCGTCACCTTCGCCGGCCCGGACCTCGCCACGCTGGTCTCCGGCGGACGCGACCAGCGCGTCAAACTCTTCCTGCCGCACCCGCACCAGGACGCGCCGGTCCTCGCGGACACCGGCGAGGACTGGTTCGCGGCCTGGCGGGCCCAGGACCCCGCCGAACGCGCGGTGATGCGCACCTACACGATCCGCGCACAGCGCCGCCGTCCCGAGGAGTTCGACATCGACTTCGCGCTGCACGGCGACGGCGGACCCGCCTCCCGCTGGGCCGCCTCCGCCGCCCCCGGCGACCGGCTCACCGTCCTGGCCCCGGTCGTCGAGGACAACGGCGGCGTCGACTTCCGCCCGCCTCGAGGAACCGACTGGGTCCTGCTCACCGGCGACACGACCGCGCTGCCCGCGGTGGCCGGCATCCTCGCCTGGCTGCCACCGGGCACCCGCGCCAAGGTGTGGCTGGAGACCGCCCACGAGGACGACCGGCAGGAGCTGCCCACCCTCGCCGACGCCGATGTCACCTGGGTCGTGCGGGACCCGCACACGTCCGGGGAGCCGGTCCTGGACGCACTGCGCGCCGCGGAACTGCCCGCGGGCACGCCGTACGCCTGGATCGCGGGGGAGGCCGCGACCGTCCGGGAGCTGCGGCGGCATCTCGTCCGCGAGCGCGGCCTCGACCGCCGGGCCGTGAAGTTCACCGGCTACTGGCGGCGCGGCGCCACCGAGGAGGACCTGCTCGCCGAGCTGGCCGCGGGCCCGGCGGCCGCCGACCAGGACTGAGCGGCAGGGTGCCCCGGAGGCCACGGCCCCCGGGGCACCCGTTTCTCACGGGCGGCTCACAGCCCCAGCCGCTCCAGCGCCTTCCCGCCGTCCGCCGCGCAGACGCCCTCGCCCGCGTACGTCCAGGCCGCCGCGCACAGCGCCCGCAGCCCGTCCAGGGGCGCACCCTCCCCCTCCAGTACGAACACCTCGCCGTCGGTGGCGGCGCGCCAGCCGCCGCACCGGAACCCGTCCCCGTCCGCTTCCGGCGCCGGCTGCGGCACCAGCAGTCCGCGCAGATCCGCGTCGACGTACGTGGGGCGGTGCTGCGGCGGCGCGGCCAGTAGCTCGGCGGCGGCGGTGACCCCGGTGAGCACCAGCAGCGAGTCCACCCCGCCGTTGAACGCGCCCTCGATGTCGGTGTCGAGCCGGTCCCCGATCACCAGCGGCCGACGCGCCCCCGTACGCAGCACGGTCTCCCGGTGCATCGGCGGCAGCGGCTTGCCCGCGACCTGCGGGGAGGCGCCCGTGGCGATCCGGACGACCTCCACCAGCGCGCCGTTGCCGGGCGCTATCCCCCGCTCGCGGGGAATGGTGAGGTCGGTGTTGGAGGCGAACCACGGCACCCCGCGCTGCACGGCGTACGAGATCTCCGCGAGGGCGCTCCAGCCCACCGCCGCGTCATAGCCCTGGACCACGGCCGCCGGGTCGTCGTCGGCGGAGTCCACCGGTTCGAGACCGCGCTCGCGCAGCGCGACCCGCAGCCCCTCGCCGCCGACGGCCAGCACCCGGGAGCCGGCCGGCACCTGGTCGGCGATGAGACGGGCGACCGCCTGCGCCGAGGTGATCACGTCGCCGGCCCCGGTCGGCAGGCCGAAGCCGGTGAGCTGGGCGGCGACGGCCTGCGGGGTGCGGGCGGCGTTGTTGGTGACGTACGCCAGGTGCATCCCGCCGTCCCGGGCCGCGGTCAGGGCCTGAACCGCGTGAGCGATGGCCGCTCCCCCGGCGTAGACGACGCCGTCCAGGTCCAGCAGCGCCGTGTCGTACGCCTCACCCGGCGCGCGGTCGCTTCCGCCGGGCCGCCTGCGCACCTGTTCCGTCATGCCGTCCCGCTCCTCACACGCCCGCACCGGGTGCGGACCGCCGCGGTGCGCGGACGGGCGTTCCGGTACGGGCCCCCGGACCCCCGGGTTCCGTATCACCGCCACCACCACCTCGTCGCACACCTGTCCGATATTTTCCGGCCATGTCCTGGCTCCTCTCCGATCATCCCTCACTCCCCGGGAGGCATAGCATTTACCGATGACCACTCGCGACGGCCTCCGCCTCCTCCCGTTCCGCGGCCTGCGTTACGTCCCGGAGCGTGTCAGCAGTCTGACCGCGGTCACCTCACCGCCGTACGACGTGGTGGTCCGCCCCGACGGCGTCCGCGACCTGGAGACCGCCGACCCCTACAACATCGTCCGGCTGATCCTCCCGCACGCCGCCGACCCCGCCACCCGCCACCGCCAGGCCGCCGACACCCTGGCCCGCTGGCGCGCCGACGGCGTCCTCGCCCCCGACCCCCGGCCCGCCCTCTACGTGTACGAGCAGCGCTCCGGCGACGTCCTGCAACGCGGACTGATCGGCGCGCTGCGGCTGGACGGCCCGGTGCTCCCGCACGAGGACGTCATCCCCGAGGTCGTCGAGGACCGCGCGGCCCTGATGCGGGCCGCCGCCGCCCAGTTCGAACCGCTGCTGCTGTCCTACCGGGGCCAGGGCACCGCCACCGGCGCCACCGCCGTCATCGAACGCACCGTCCAGGGCCCCCCGCTGCTCGCCACCACCACCGACGACGGCTTCGCCCACCGCCTGTGGGCCGTCACCGACCCCGCCGACCTCACCGCCGTCGACGACGACCTCGCGGGCCGCCAGGCGCTGATCGCCGACGGCCACCACCGCTGGGCCACCTACCAGCGGCTCTACGCCCAGCAGCGGCGGGAACACGGCGCCGGCCCCGACTCCCCCTGGGCGTTTGGCCTGGTACTCCTGGTGGACACCGCCCGCCACCCCCTCCAGGTCCGCGCCATCCACCGCGTCCTGCCGCACCTGCCGCCCGCCAAGGCACTGGCGCAACTGGCGGGCGCGTTCCGGGTCCGCCGCCTCACCGGCGGCCAGGAGGCCGCACTGGACGAACTGGAGCGCACCCCCGGCACCGCCTTCGTCCTCTCCGGCGGCCCCGACACCTTCCACCTGCTGGACCGCCCGGAACCCGGCCTCCTGGAACGCACCATCCGCCGCGACCGCCCCGAGGCATGGCGCCGGCTGGACGCGACGGTCCTGCACTCCACCCTCCTGGACACCGTCTGGTCCGTCCCCGACCACCCCTCCGACATCAGCTATCTGCACCACACCACGGCAGCCGTCGCCCAGGCCGCCCGCTACGGCGGCACGGCCGTCCTGATGCGCCCCACCTCCGAGGACACCGTCCGCCACCTCGCCCAGAAGGGCGTGACCATGCCCCGCAAGTCCACCTCCTTCGGCCCGAAGCCCGCCACAGGGCTGATCCTGCGGGCGGTGGAGGAGTAGGGGCGGGGGCCGTGATCAAGGCTGGGGTGGGTGCTGGCCAGGCTTGACGCGCATGCCGGCCGTGGCCGGGCTCCGTGCGGCGCGCCCCCGGGCGCCCCCGGGGCGTGCACCGGCCAGGCTTCGCGTGATGCGCCGCGGCCAGGGGACTGACGCATGCGCTGCGGGCCGGTGAGGAGAGGGACGCTTCAGGCTCGCGTCGACCAGTGCCGCAGCCGGTTTCCCGCGGGCCGCCGACGGCCCGGCGGCCGCTTCATACCCGCATCGACGCCGGTCGGGGCGCTCTTCCCGAAGGGCCAGAAAGCCCGCCGGCTCCACGCTTCCCTCACCGCGCGGTCCGCACGCCCCGGTCCCACATCGCCCGTCCCACCGCCGCAGCCCACCCGGCTGCGCCCGCCTGCCGCACGCCACAGCGCCCCAGCCGTACGGCCCTGCCCCGCCCGACACCACAGCGCTCTCCGGGCGCCCCGCCGCGCCGAGCACCGCAATACCATCCAGCCACACCCGCCCCACCGGACGTCGCAGTACCTCGGCCGCCCGTGCCGGACAACCGCCGCTGCCCGAGAAACACCCCCGCCCACCCCGTGAAAGGTCCGCGCATGAACGCCCCGGTCTTCACCCGTACCGACCCGGCGCTCGGAGAGTTCTCCCTGCGCCCGCTCGACCCGTCCGCCGACGCCGCCGTCCTGCACCGCTGGGTCACCCACCCCAAGGCCGTCTACTGGCTGATGCGGGACGCCACCCGCGAGGAGGTCGAGAAGGAGTTCCACCGAATAGCCGACGACCCGTACCACGACGCCTTCCTCGGCCTGCACAACGGCACCCCGGCCTTCCTCATGGAGCGCTACGACCCGGCCCACCGCGAACTGGTCGGCATCCACCCCGCCGCCCCCGGCGACATCGGCATGCACTTCCTCACCGCCCCCACCACCACGCCCCTCCACGGCTTCACCCTCGCCGTCCTCACCACCGTGATGGACATGCTGTTCGCCGACCCCCACACCCACCGCGTCGTCGTCGAACCCGACACCCGCCACACCGCCGTCCACGCCCTCAACAAGGCCGTCGGCTTCGAGGTCCAGCGCATCGTCACCCTCCCCTCCCGCGACGCCTTGCTCAGCACCTGCACCCGCTCCCAATTCCTCACCGCCCGCCACACCACGCCCTAACCGTCATCCCCTCCGCCTCCGCCACGGCCCGCACCGCCCAAGCCTCACGCCCGGTCCGCCGCCACGGCCCGCACCACCACGTCATGTCCCCGGCCTCGGGCTCCCCTGCACGCAACGGGCGCACCCTGCGCACCCCCTGCCACGGCACCTCCCGCCCCAGCCTCCGCCGACCGCCCCTCGAACCACACCGTTCCCGTCCGCAGCGCTCTCCACAGCCCCATCACGCCGCCGCCCGCCCCCGGATACGCCGGAGGGCGGGACCCCCATGGGAATCCCGCCCTCCGGCGTACCGCTCCGGTGCTCAGCCCTGCGCGGGCCGCTCACCATCCTTCTTGTCCGCGTCCGCCGCTTCCCCGGCGACCTCATCGGAACCGCCCTTGACCTGCGCCTCAGCCGCCTCACCCGCACCGGCCTCGGCCTCAGCCACGTCACCAGCGCCGGCCTCCGGCTTCGCCTCGGCGACCTCACCGGCCTTGGCCTCGGGCTCGGCCCCGGCCGCCTCCGACGACTTCGCCACGTCCGAAGCGTCCGACGACTCCGTCTCCACGACGTCCTCGTCCGTCACCTCGTCATCGGCGGACGCCACGGCACCACTGGCCGCCTCACGGCCGCCACCGTCGCCGTCGCCATCCGCCGCGGACTCCGTCTCGACGACCTCGTCCTCCCCGGCCGACTCCTCCAGCACATCGGTGAACTCCACGCCGTCCAGCTCCGCGAGCCGGTCCGAGGCGTCGGTCGTTCCGCCCTGGTCGGCCTCCAGCGCCTTGGCGAACCACTCGCGTGCCTCGTCCTCCCGGCCGACGGCCAGCAGCGCGTCCGCGTACGCGTACCGCAGCCGCGCCGTCCACGGGTGCACGGCGTTCGACGCCAGCTCGGAACTCTGCAGCGTCACGACGGCCGCGTCGGCCTGGCCCATGTCCCGGCGGGCACCCGCGGCGACCAGCCGCATCTCGACCTGCCCGGCCCGGTCCAGCTTCTGCACCTCGGGCTCACCGGCCATGGCCAGCGCCTTCTCCGGCCGGCCCATGCCGCGCTCGCAGTCCGCCATGACGGGCCACAGCTCCGCGCTGCCGGTCATCCGCCGGGCCGCCCGGAACTCGGCGAGCGCCTCGGAGTACTTGCCGACGGCGTACGCGGCGAATCCTGCCGCCTCCCGCACCGCCGCGACACGCGACGCCAGCCGCAGCGCCACCCGGGCGTACCCGTACGCACGCTCCGGGTCCTCGTCCAGCAGCCGCGCGACCATCACCAGGTTCCTGGCGACGTCCTCGGCGAGCGTCTTCGGCAGGCTCATCAGATCCTGCCGCACGTCCTTGTCGATCTCGTCGCCGGTGACGTCGTCCGGAATCGGCAGCCGCTTGATCGGCTCCCGCTCACGACGCTCGTCCCGCCGCTCCTCACGACCGCGACCACCGCCGTACGGTCGACGCCCCGCACGCTCGTCCTCCCGCCGGAAGCCACCACCCCGCCGGTCGTCACGCCGGTCGTCCCGGCGGAATCCGCCCCGGTCGTCGCGGCGCTCGTCCCGCTGGAAACCTCCACGGTCCCCACCACGGAAACCACCGCGATCGTCACGCCGGTCGTCCTTACGGAACCCACGGTCACCACCACGGTCGTCCCGGCGGAACCCACCGCGCTCACCGCCACGGTCCTCGCGGCGGAACCCGCCACGGTCATCGCGGCGCTCATCGCGGCGGAACCCGCCACGCTCGTCGTCACGACGGAACGAGGGACGCTCGTCACGCCGGTCGTCCCGGCGGAAGCCGCCACGGTCCCCACCGCGCTCGTCGTCGCGACGGAACGCAGGCCGGTCGCCGCCG
>NZ_JCANQV010000198.1:0-11076 GCF_059553635.1 Candidatus Streptomyces philanthi | reverse complement strand
GTCGGCGCGGTCTACGTCTCCAAGCGGCGCGGTATCGCGATGGGTGACGAAGACAACTCCGGGAAGAAGGCCGCGGCCGCCGAGACCGTCGCGGCGTCCTGACCGCGCCGGCCGGAAAAGGGCCGGACAACGGCCCGGACGGCGGGTGGACGGCGCGTATCCGGAGCGCCGTCCACCCGCCGTCGTCCGTGCCGCGACGGCCCCGCGGCACCTGGTGCAAACGGAGCAAACAGGGAGGCGGCGGACGCCCGGCTCGCGGCCCGGGGGCCACGGACGTGTATGTTCCGGGGCCGAGAGTCATGGAAGGGACCGATCCGGTGAACAAGAAGCTTGTGGCCGCGCTGTCCGGCGGTGCGGCACTGATGCTCGCGCTGACCGGGTGCAGCGACGACAGCAGCAAGAAGCTCGACGACTGGGCCAAGAGGTTCTGCGACCCCGCGCAGGCACAGTTCAAGAAGATCCAGGACGCCAACGCCGCGATGCAGACGGCCGACAGCGGCAACACGGACTCCAAGAAGGTCCAGCAGACCGACGCGGCGGCCTTCCAGAAGATCTCCGACGCCTACGCCGCGCTGGCCGGCTCGCTCGACAAGGCGGGCGCGCCCCCCGGCGAGGGCGGCGAGGAGGCCCAGAAGAACGCGGTCAAGGAACTCAAGGCGCTCTCCAAGGGCTACGCGGAGCTGAAGAAGAACGTCGACGACCTGAACACCGGCGACAAGCTGAAGTTCGCCGACGGCCTGCGCACGCTCTCCAACGGCATCAACACGCTCAACAAGCAGAGCGAGGCGGCCTTCAAGAAGCTGGAGTCCGGCGACGTCGGCCAGGCCATGGCCCGCCAGAAGGGCTGCCAGAACCAGAGCGCGTCCCAGGCGCCCTCGGCCGCCCCGACCAAGAAGGCGTAGCGCGCCGCGGTGGCGGTCCGGCGGGGCCGTCGCCGACCGCGTGCGCGGGGCCCGAGAATGGGGGTGTGAGTACGCACCTCCCCACCGCCAACGACCAGGACCCCGTCGGCCGCGCCCGCACCGCCCGGCTGCGCGACGCACTGCGCGCCGCGTCCTTCACCGCCGACGGCCTGCTGGAACTGCTCGGCGCTCCCGCCTACGCGGCGCTCGCCCGCAGCGAGACCGTGCCCGCGCTGCGCGCCACCCGTGGCGACGGCCCGCTGGAGACGCTGACGCGCCTCTTCCTGCTCCAGCGCCCGGTGCCACTCGCACGGGCGCGCGCCGTGCTGCCGGTGGACGACTGCCTCACCGACGGCTGGCTGACCGCGGACGGCGACGAGGTCCGCGCCACCGTCGACATCCGCCCGTACGGCGGCCCCGAGGGCCAGGACTGGTGGATCGTCTCCGACCCCGGCTGTGCCGTCGGCGGCGCGGGCGGCATCCGCGGGCCCGAGGGGGTGGACCGCTCGGAGCTGGTGCTCGGCGTCGGCGGCGCCTCCACCACCCTCGCCGGGATCACCGTCCGCACACCCGTCACCAGCGCCCTGGACCTCGGTACCGGCTCCGGCATCCAGGCGCTGCACGCCTCCCAGCACGCCACCCGGGTCACGGCCACCGACGTCAACCCGCGGGCGCTGCGGATCGCCGCGCTGACGCTGGCGCTCTCCGGGGCCCGCCCGGCCGAGCTGCGCCAGGGCTCGCTGTTCGAGCCGGTGGGCGAGGCGTCGTACGACCTGATCGTCTCCAACCCGCCGTTCGTGATCTCGCCCGGCGCCCGGCTCACCTACCGGGACGGCGGGATGGCCGGCGACGACCTGTGCCGGACGCTGGTGCGGCGGGCCGCGGACCACCTCAACGACGGCGGCTACTGCCAGCTGCTGGCCAACTGGCAGCACGTCGCGGGCGAGGACTGGCAGGAGCGGCTGCGGTCGTGGGTGCCGCGCGGCTGCGACGCGTGGATCGTGCAGCGCGAGGTGCAGGACATCACGCAGTACGCCGAGCTGTGGCTGCGCGACGGCGGTGACCACCGCGCCGCGCCCGAGGAGTACGCCGCGCGCTACGACGCCTGGCTCGACGAGTTCGAGGCGCGCCGCACCACGGCGGTCGGCTTCGGCTGGATCACCCTGCGCAAGTCCGGCTCCGACGACCCGTCCGTGACGGTCGAGGACTGGCCGCACCCGGTGGAACAGCCGCTCGGCCGGTATGTCGCGGACCACTTCGCGCGGCAGGACCAGCTGCGCGCCGCCGACGACGCGGCGCTGCTCGCCGGGTACTTCCGGCTGGCGGACGAGGTGGTGCAGGAGCAGGTCGGGCTGCCGGGCGCGGAGGACCCGGAGCATGTGGTGCTGCGTCAGCACCGCGGTATGCGGCGGGCGACCAAGGTGGACACGGTCGGCGCGGGCTTCGCCGGGGTGTGCGACGGCACCCTCCCGGCCGGGCGCATCCTGGACGCGATCGCCCAACTCGTCGGCGAGGACCCGGTGCTGCTGCGCGACCGCACCCCGGAGTCGATCCGGATGCTCGTCGCACAGGGCTTCCTGGAGCCGGTGCGCGCCGGGAACTGAGACGGAGGGGCGGGTGCGCCGGACGAGACGGTTCCGGCGCGCCCTCCCCGTAGGCGGTGACGGGCGGACGGTGAAATCCGGCCAGATCGTCACCGGGCGGTTCTCAACGGGCCTTCGGAGGCAACCCGGACGGCCGGTGCCCCGTGTTCCTGGGTGAGGGGCCACCGCGCCCCTCGGGTCAGCAATCAGGCGCCCAGTGAGGAATCCGATATGAACCGTGCAGTCCGCTTCACCACCGTCGGTGTGTTGGCAGTCTCCCTCCTCGCCGGCGGTACGGCCGCCGCCTTCGCCGCCCCGGACCAGCTCCACAAGCCGTCCCCGGTGGCGGCCACGGCCCCGGCCCCGGCCTCGCTGACCGCCAAGGCCAGCACCTCCGCCGTCACGGCATGGGAGGAGTTCCGCATCACCGGCACCGCCCAGGGCATCAAGGCGGGCACCAAGGTCACCGTCCAGCAGAAGCAGGGCACCAAGTGGGTCTCGCTGCCCGCCCAGGTGCCGGTCAACACCAAGGGCGGCTACTCGGTGCGGGTGAAGCTCGGCATCAAGGGCGCCAACCAGCTCCGTACGGCCGTGAACACCACGGTCTCGCCGGTGATCACCGTCACCGTCCGCTGAGAACGCCGCCGCCCGCGTCGCCCTGACGGCGCGGACGGCGCGACGGCCGCCGGTGGTGCCGCGCTCCTGACGCGGTGCCACCGGCGCTCCGCTATGCCACGACGTTGCGGACGACCGTCCACACCAGGGCCGCGCCGAGCACCACCGCGCCGCCGCGCGCCGACAGCCGGGCACTGGCCCGTCGGCCGCGCAGCCCGGCGAGCAGCCAGCGCCCGGAGAGGAACGCGGCGGCGGGCAGGCCCAGCGCGAGCAGCGCGGCGTTGTCGTGGAAGGCCGCCGCCACATCGCCGTGCATCAGGTCGTACGTCATCCGCGTGCCGCCGCACAGCGGGCACAGCAGGCCGGTCGCCCAGCGGAAGGGGCAGCCGGGCAGGAGATGGCCCGGTTCGTGCGGGTTGGTGTTCCAGAGGTAGACGGCGGGCGGCAGTGCCGCGCCGAGGGCGAGGGCGGTGCGGCGCAGGGTCTGCCGCCGGACCGCTCCGGCGGACGGCGGGCCGGGCACGGGCCCGGGGGACGGGACCGTGCCGCGTGCGGGGTCCACGGTGGTCACACGCTCAGCGACCGGGCGTAGTTGACCTGGTTCATCAGGTACATGACCTGCTCGGGGGACTGCACCGGCACCATCGTCGCGTGGTGCATCCCGCTCCCGGAGACCGAGATCTGGACGAAACCGGTCGTCGTGCGCTCCTTCATCAACAGGAAGAGCAGACCGAGCAGACAGAAGAGGAAGAAGACGATCGCCAGCACCACCGCGTGCGTGGGGATCTTCTCCTCGGTACGGGACATGTCCGTCGCCGTCCACACCGCGCCCTTCAGCGGGATCTGGCCGGACGGCGTGACGATCATGTCGCCGGACACCATGATGTCGCCCATCGACAGCGCGACCCCCGCGCCCCCCGGCGCCGGCTGGGCCGCGAAGGCGGGCTGCGGCGGCACGGGACCCGGGTACCCGTAGGCGGGCTGCGGCCCGGCCTGCGGATAGCCGTACCCGGGGGCGGCCGGCGGGGGTGTCCCCGGCTGCGGCGGCGTGCCGGGCGGTGCGGCGTACGGGTTCCGGCCGGGCTCCTCCTGCGGTGGTCCGGGGTGCTGGTGCGCCATGAGAGTCCCCCCGAGGGTGCGTGACGACGGTGACGGGCGGCGCCCGCACGGCGCCGTACCACGCACCATCCTGCCAGCAGCCCTACCGGCCCGTACCGGCAAGACCGGCTTTCCGCGGCCGGACGGCCGCCCCGGGAGGGGCCCGGGTGATCGTCCCCGGTGGGCGGAGGACGCGGGGAGGTGGTCCGGGCGGCAGGAAGGCATGTAGTCGGGTTACCGTTCGAGTGGCGTTGCGGGGTTTTCCCGTTTGACAGGGGGGCGGGAGGTACCGTCACACTCCGCAGCGTCAAGCGACACCGCAGTGTCCGCCTCCAGCGCCCGAGCCCTGGGGGTATCCCCAGGCGTCGACCGGAGAGAAGAGCGAAGTTGTCCCCGACCAGCGAGACCGCACAAGGCGGCGGCCGCCGACTCGTCATCGTCGAGTCGCCTGCCAAGGCGAAGACGATCAAGGGCTACCTCGGCCCCGGCTATGTGGTCGAGGCCAGTGTCGGGCACATCCGCGACCTCCCGAACGGCGCGGCGGAGGTCCCGGCGAAGTACAAGGGCGAGCCCTGGGCCCGCCTGGGCGTGAACGTCGACGCCGAGTTCCAGCCGATCTACGTCGTCAACAGCGACAAGAAGGACCAGGTCAAGAAGCTCAAGCAGCTGCTCGCCGAGTCCGACGAACTCTTCCTCGCCACCGATGAGGACCGCGAGGGCGAGGCCATCGCCTGGCACCTCCAGGAGATCCTCAAGCCGAAGGTCCCCGTCCACCGGATGGTCTTCCACGAGATCACCAAGGACGCCATCCGCGAGGCCGTCGCCCACCCCCGCGACCTCAACAAGAAGCTGGTCGACGCCCAGGAGACCCGCCGCATCCTCGACCGCCTCTACGGCTACGAGGTCTCGCCGGTCCTGTGGAAGAAGGTCATGCCGCGGCTGTCCGCGGGCCGGGTGCAGTCGGTCGCGACCCGCCTCGTCGTCGAGCGGGAGCGCGAGCGCATCGCCTTCCGCTCCGCCGAGTACTGGGACCTCACCGGCACGTTCTCCACCGGCCGCGCCGGGGACGCCAGTGATCCCGCACAGCTCACCGCCAAGCTGGCCTCCGTCGACGGCCGCCGCGTCGCCCAGGGCCGCGACTTCGGCCCCGACGGCCGGCTGAAGAACTCCGAGGTGCTCCACCTCGACGAGGCGAACGCCCGCGCGCTGGCCGCCGCCCTCGGCGACACCGCCTTCGCGGTCCGCTCCGTCGAGTCCAAGCCCTACCGCCGCTCCCCGTACGCCCCGTTCCGCACCACCACCCTCCAGCAGGAGGCCAGCCGCAAGCTCGGCTTCGGTGCCAAGGCGACGATGCAGGTGGCCCAGAAGCTGTACGAGAACGGCTTCATCACCTATATGCGTACGGACTCCATCACGCTCTCGGACACCGCGGTCGCCGCGGCCCGCGCCCAGGTCACCCAGCTCTACGGCGCCGGCTACCTGCCCGAGAAGCCCCGCACCTACGCGGGCAAGGTCAAGAACGCCCAGGAGGCGCACGAGGCGATCCGCCCCTCCGGCGACCGCTTCCGCACCCCGGCCGAGACCGGACTCACCGGCGACCAGTTCAAGCTCTACGAGCTGATCTGGAAGCGGACCGTCGCCTCCCAGATGAAGGACGCGACCGGCAACTCCGTCACCGTCCGCATCGGCGGCCGGGCCGCCGACGGGCGCGAGGCCGAGTTCAGCGCCTCCGGCAAGACCATCACCTTCCACGGCTTCCTCAAGGCGTACGTCGAGGGCGCCGACGACCCCAACGCCGAGCTGGACGACCGCGAGCGGCGGCTGCCGCAGGTCGCCGAGGGCGACGCGCTGAGCGCGCGGGAGATCACCGCGGACGGCCACGCCACCAAGCCCCCGGCCCGCTACACCGAGGCCACGCTGGTCAAGGAACTGGAGGAGCGGGAGATCGGCCGCCCCTCGACCTACGCCTCGATCATCGGCACGATCCTCGACCGCGGCTATGTCTTCAAGAAGGGCACCGCGCTCGTCCCCTCGTTCCTCTCCTTCGCCGTGGTCAACCTCCTGGAGAAGCACTTCGGCCGACTCGTCGACTACGACTTCACGGCCAAGATGGAGAACGACCTCGACCGCATCGCCCGCGGTGAGGCGCAGTCCGTGCCGTGGCTGCGGCGCTTCTACTTCGGCGAGGGCGAGGCCGAGGGCGCCGCGTCCGACGCCGGCAACGGCGACGGCGACCACCTCGGCGGCCTCAAGGACCTCGTCACCGACCTCGGTGCCATCGACGCCCGGGAGATCTCCTCCTTCCCCGTCGGCAACGGCATCACCCTGCGTGTCGGCCGCTACGGCCCGTACGTCGAGCGCGGCGAGAAGGACGCCGAGGACCACCAGCGCGCCGACGTGCCCGCCGACCTCGCGCCCGACGAGCTGACCGTCGAACTGGCCGAGGAACTGCTCGCCAAGCCCAGCGGCGACTTCGAGCTGGGCCGCGACCCGGAGACCGGCCACCAGATCGTCGCCAAGGACGGCCGCTACGGCCCGTACGTCACCGAGATCCTGCCCGAGGGCACCCCGAAGACCGGCAAGAACGCGGTCAAGCCGCGCACCGCCTCCCTCTTCAAGTCGATGTCCCTCGACACGGTCACGCTGGACGACGCGCTCAAGCTGATGTCGCTGCCCCGGGTCGTCGGCACCGACGCCGAGGGCGTCGAGATCACCGCGCAGAACGGCCGCTACGGCCCGTACCTCAAGAAGGGCACCGACTCGCGCTCCCTGGAGAGCGAGGACCAGATCTTCGGCATCACGCTGGAGCAGGCCCTGGCGATCTACGCACAGCCCAAGCAGCGCGGCCGGGCCGCCGCCAAGCCGCCGCTGAAGGAGCTGGGCACCGACCCGGTCAGCGGGAAGCCCGTGGTGGTCAAGGACGGCCGCTTCGGCCCGTACGTCACCGACGGCGAGACCAACGCGACGCTGCGGCGGGACGACGACGTCGAGACGATCACCCCCGAGCGCGGCTACGAGCTGCTGGCCGAAAAGCGCGCCAAGGGCCCGGCGAAGAAGACCGCCAAGAAGGCGGCGAAGAAGGCGCCGGCGAAGAAGACGGCCGCGAAGAAGACCGCGGCCAAGAAGACCACGGTGGCGAAGAAGACCACCGCCGCGAAGAAGACGGCCGCCAAGAAGACCGCGGCGGCCAAGGCGGCACCGGCCGAGGACTGACCGGGCGGCGAGCGGGGGCGCCCGAGCCCCCGCTCGCGCCCCACGCCACGCATCATCACTCGTCCGCGCGTTCGGGCGAGACTCCGCCTCGGGCCCTCGTCCCGATAGGCTGGCAGGATGACGCGTGCCGAGCAGCCAACGGTCGTGACCCCCACATCAGGCGCCCTAGCCGCGGACTCCCGCGACCGCGCCGTACGAGCCCTGCTCCGCTTCCCCCCACTGAAGCGGCTGTGGAGCGCACAGTTCGTCGGGGGCATCGGCGATGCCCTGTCCCTGTTCGTCCTGGTGGTGCTCTGCCTCCAGGCGGCGCTGTACGCCCCGGCCGGCGGCGAGGCCGCCTTCGGCGGCGGCTATCGCGGTGCCGCGCTCGCGGTCACGGTGGTCTTCGCCGTCCGCATGCTCGCGGCGCTCCTCTTCGGCGCCGTCCTGCTGGGCCCGCTCTCCGCGCTCACCGCGTCCTCCGGGCCGCTCGACCGGCGCTGGACGATGATCGGCGCGGACGCCGTACGGCTCGCGCTGATGGTCGTCGCGCCGCTGTGGCTCGACTGGACCGGCGGCAACGCGCTCGCCTGGCTGCTGGTCACCGTCTTCGTCACCGGCGTCGCCGAACGGGTCCGCACCGTCACGTACGAGGGCGCCGCCCCGGGCCTGCTGCCCGCACCGCCCCCGGAGGGCGCCGCCGTGCGCCCGCTGCCCGACAACCTGGAGGCGCTGCACCGCCTCTCGCTGCGCACCGCCTTCGTCTCCCTGCCCCTCGCGGCCGCCACCCTGGTCGTCGCCGGACTCGCCGGCAAGCTGCTGGCCGCCGGTGTCACCTGGTTCGACACCCACCAGGCCGCGCTCGGCGCCTATGTCGCCGCCGGACTGTTCGGCGCGTCCCTGACGACCCTCGCCCTCAGCCGGCTGCCCGACGCCAGGACGCCCCGGCCGCACTCCCCGCTGGAGGGCCTGCGCCGGCCCAGGACCGGCGCCGTCGCCGAGCGGGGACGCACGGGCGCGGTGCCGCTGCTGGTCCTCGCCTGCGCCGCGGTCGCCGCCGCGATCGGGGCCGCCGCCTCCCTCGCCGTCCTCCAGGCCCTCGACCTGGCCGGCGGCCCCGTCACCTACGCCCTGGTGGTCCTCGCGCTGACCGCCGGCCCCGTCGCCGGCATCCGCGGCGCCCGCCGCATCCTGCCGGGCCTGTCCCGCCGCCGGCTGCTGGCCCTCTCCGTCGCCGCCACCGGGCTGGCGCTGCTGGTCATGGGCCTGGTCACGGACACCACGACGGTGCTGCTGCTGGCGCTGGCCGCCGGGACCGCCGCCGGGGTCGCCGCCAACACCGGACACGTCCTGCTGGAGCAGGAGACCGAGGAGTCCCGCATCGCCCGGACGACCGGGCATCTGCACGCCGTCGTCCGCGTCACCGTCGCCCTCGCCGTCGTCGTCGCGCCGCTGCTCGCCGCCCTCATCGGCCCGCACCGCGTCGGCAACGGCACCTTCTCCTTCGACCACGGCGGCGCCGCCTTCACCCTGATGCTCACCGGCGCGCTGCTACTGCCCGTCGCCGCCTGGGTGCTCGGCAAGGTCGACGACCGGCACGGCGTACCGCTGCGCCGCGATCTGCGCGAGGCGCTGCGCGGCGGCGACCCCGTCGAGGCACCCGCCCCCACCGGCTTCTTCATCGCCCTGGAGGGCGGCGACGGCGCGGGGAAGTCCACCCAGGTCGAGGCGCTCGCCGAGTGGATCCGCGGCAAGGGCCACGAGGTCGTCGTCACCCGCGAGCCGGGCGCCACCGCCATCGGCAAGCGGCTGCGCTCGATCATCCTGGACGTCTCCACCACCGGCATCTCGGACCGCGCCGAGGCCCTGATGTTCGCCGCCGACCGCGCCGAGCACGTCAACAGCGTCATCCGCCCCGCCCTCGAACGCGGCGCCGTCGTCATCACCGACCGCTACATCGACTCCTCCGTCGCCTACCAGGGCGCCGGACGCAACCTCGCCCCCACCGAGATCGCCCGGATCTCCCGCTGGGCCACCGGCGGCCTCGTCCCGCACCTGACCGTCCTGCTGGACGTCTCCCCGCAGACGGCCCGCGAACGGTTCACCGAGGCACCGGACCGGATGGAGTCCGAGCCCGCCGAGTTCCACGACCGCGTACGCGCCGGATTCCTCGCGCTCGCCGCCGCCGACCCCGCCCGCTACCTGGTCATCGACGCGGGCCAGGAGCCCGAGGCCGTCACCACCGTCGTACGGCACCGCCTCGACGAGGTCCTGCCGCTCTCGGAGTCCGAGATCAAGGCCCGCGAGGAGGCCCGCAAGGCCGCCGAGGCGGAGGCACGGCGCAAGGCCGAGGAAGAGGCCGCGCGCAAGGCCGAGGAGGAGCGCCAGGAGCGCGAGCGGCAGGCCCAGCTCGCCAAGCTGCGCGCCGAGGAGGCCGAACGCAAGCGCCGCGAGGCCGAGCGGGAGGCCGAGGAGGCCAAGGCCCGCGAGGCCGCCCGCCAGGCGGAGGAGGCACGCCGCCGCGCCGAGGAGGCCCGCGAGGCGGCGGAGGCCGAACGCAAGCGCCGCGAGGCGGAGGAGAAGACCCGCGCCGAGGAGCAGGAGCGGCTGCGCAAGCGCGCCGCCGAGGAGGCCCGGCTGCGCCAGGAGGCCGCGGAGCGCCGCCGCGAGAAGCAGCGCAAGGCCGAGGAGGCGCTGCTGCGCGCCGAGCAGGCCCGCGTGGCGGCGGCCGAAGCGGGGGGCGCCGCCGAGGCCAGGAAGGCGGAGGAGGCCAGGGCGGCGGCCGAGGCCCCGACGACCGAGACCCCGGTCACGGACCTGCGCAAGCGGGTGGCGGACGAGGAGCCCGGGGGCGGGGACACCGGCCCCCGGCCCGGTACCGGCACCGGCTCCGACGGTGAGCGGACCGCCTCCCTCCCGCGCCCGGGGACGCCCGACGGCCCCCAGGCCCGGTACACGCCGGGCGCGGCGGCGGAGGAGACCGCCGTCCTGCCGCGCGTCCCCGGTACGGACGCCGAGGAGACGGCCGTCCTGCCGTCCTTCGCCCCCGCCGGCCCCGACGCCGCGCACCGCGCCCCGTACGCGTCGGCCGGCGACCCCGCCGACCGGGTCCCGTCGTGGATGTTCCGCGACGGCGCCGCCTCCGGGAGCACCGGCGCGGCCTCCGGCGACCGGCGCGGCTTCACCGCGTCCCCCCGGACGCCCGCCGAGTCGGGCATCGAGCGCACCCGCGAACTCCCGCAGATCGACCCCGGGGCGGCCACCCCCGCCGAGCAGCCGCGCCGCACCCGCCGCCGCCCGGAGTGGGCCGAGGAGACCCCCCTGGACGACCTGCCCACCCTCGCCGACGAACTCCTCGGCCCCCGCCACGCGGACGACGACCAGGAACGCGAGGACCACGGCGGCGGAGGGCGCGGGCGGTAGGGGCCGGCGATCGGTAGGGGGGCGGGACGGTGCGTCGTCCCGCCCTTGATCGTCGGCGCCGGTTGTCGGTGGGGTGCACCACAATGGGGTGAGCGCGGGCAGTCGTGCGGACGCCGGGCGCGGGCGGGACGGCCCGCCCCGGACGAAGCGCCGTGCGGCACGGCAAGGCGTACGGCCCCGCGCGGTACGGCGTACGGAACGGACAGGAGCGGCGGGCAGCGATGGCGGTATGGGACGACGTGGTCGGCCAGGACCGGGTGACC
>NZ_JCANQV010000197.1:0-11103 GCF_059553635.1 Candidatus Streptomyces philanthi | reverse complement strand
GGTCCAGGAGAGGCCGATGCCGAGGAGGGTCGCGGTGAGCCGGTCGCCGGTGGCGGCGCTGCCGAGGTAGCCGAGGCCGACGGAGTAGGAGGCCCAGACGGTTTCGGCGATGCCGGCGCCGAGCGCGTAGCCGCGCGGGGGGTAGCGCAGGACGCCGGAGGCGAGGGCGCCGACGATGCGGCCGCTGGGCAGGAAGCGCACCACGATCACGAACGGCAGTCCGTACCGCTGGACCCTGCGGGAGGTCCATTCGAGCAGGGCGCGGCGGCGGGGGTCGCGGCGCATCCAGGCGCGGGCCGGGCCGCCGAAGCGGCGGGCGGCGAGGTACATCAGGAGGTCGCCGAGGGTGGCGCTGGCCGCGACGACGAGGAGGACGACCGGCAGGTGGAGTTGGCCCTGTGCGGCGAGGACGCCCGCGGTGACGAGGAGGGCGGAGTTGGGGACCAGTGGCGGCAGGGTGGTGAGGGCCAGCAGGCCGTAGAGGCCGAGTGCGTCCATCCGCCCGCCTCCTCGGTCGTCCCGGGTCCGTTGTTCCCAGGCTGGCGCGCGGCGGGGGGCGCGGCAACGCGTACGGGGGCGGCGCGGGCGCGGGCGTGCGCCGCTCAAAGGGGTGACACGGCGCGGAAGAGGGCGTGCCCTTCTTGGATTGATACCCCCTAGGGGTATACAGTGAGGGCGTCGTCAGGACACCGGCCGTCACTGGCACCCCGCACGGCACTGTGGCACCACAGGGAACGCATCACCACGCTCCCCACACATCGGCACTTCTAGGAGAATCCCATGGCCGAGAACGGCTCCTGCTGCACCCCCGAAGGCTCCTGCCACTCCGGCACCACCGAGGCGGGCGGCGGCGAGGTCAGCGTCACCTACAAGGTCACCGGCATGACCTGCGGCCA
Organism: Candidatus Streptomyces philanthi; assembly: GCF_059553635.1. Lineage (NCBI taxonomy): Bacteria > Bacillati > Actinomycetota > Actinomycetes > Kitasatosporales > Streptomycetaceae > Streptomyces > Candidatus Streptomyces philanthi. The sequence continues at coordinate 10,207 of NZ_JCANQV010000197.1, read as the reverse complement.
CTGCGAGGGCGCGGTGTCGTCGGAGATCTCGGAGATCGCGGGCGTCACCTCGGTCCAGGCCGTCGCGGCCACCGGCCTGGTGACGGTCGCCTCCAAGGCGCCGCTGGACGAGGAGGCCGTCCGCGCCGCCGTCGACGAGGCGGGCTACGAGCTCGCGGGCCGCGCCTGACCCATTCCGCCACCCCTGCCGCCGGCACTCCGCCCGGCGGCGGGGGCGCGTCGTACGAACGGGCGGCATCCCGCACCGGGGGACATCCACGGCGTTCGGGCGACTTCCGCCGCCTCACACCAAGCATTCACAAATTGCTCACAACTGACACAACACCCATACGCCAGGGCCATGATCTTCAGATCGTGACCCTTGACCGCATTCGCCCTCATATGGCAAGAGACCCAGATCACAGCGTTTGGCAGGTAACCATCCCGGGGGGTCGAGAGTCTAACCAGGTGTGCAGGCACCCCGGCGGGGCCTGTACGGCAACGGCCGTGCCGGTCTTGGGGGATCGTGCGCGGCTACGCGTGGCCGGGGCGACGTGCCCGGGGAGCTTGAGCGGCCCTCCCGTTGTGCGCGTCCCGGCAGATCGCGGTGCACCCGGAACGCCCGGACGGATCCCGTGGGGGGAATCCGACCCGGGACATGGGAAGCGCCCCGCACTCCGGACCCGTGGGGGGATCTGGAGGCGGGGCGCTTTCGTCTTGCCGGGCCGCGGAGTGCCGGGACCACGACGCACAACCGCCGGCGGCCCCTCCCCCGCCCTCGGGGAAGAGACCGCCGGCCGCTACACCGCTGCTAGTCCCCCAGCCCCGGGAACGTCAGCGACGCCGTGTTGCGCTCCACCAGCTTCCGGCGCGGCACCCAGTGGAAGTACGCGTCCCGCAGGGCGCACCGCACCGGGTCGTCCACCTGCTCGAAGTCGCTGAGCTGCCGTGAGGCGGCCACCATCTGGCGGGCCCGCTCACGCCGCAGTTCCTCGTAACGGCGCAGCGCCGCCACCGGGTCGTCGCCGGCCCGGGACAGACAGTGCGCCAGGACGACGGCGTCCTCGATGGCGACACCGGAGCCCTGGCCGAGGCTGGTGAGCATCGGGTGCGCGGCGTCACCGAGGAGGGTGACCGGGCCCTCGCCCCAGCGCTCCAGGAAGGCGCGGTCGCGGGAGGTGACGCCGAGGATGGCGTCGGCGGGGGTGTCCGCGACGGCCTTGCGGACCTCGTCCGCCCAGCCCGCGTACGAGCGGAGCACCTGCTCCTTGCCGGCCCGGCCGCCGCGCCAGCCGGCGGCGACGGCGGACGGCATGTTCCGGGTGCCCCACCAGTAGACCTGGCCGTGGCCGATGTCGATCAGCCCGAAGCGGCGGCCGCGGCCCCAGTAGTGGTGCACCGAGCCGGGGGTCAGCCGCGGGTGCTTGTAGGGCACCACGCCGAGCCAGGAGATGTAGCCGCTGTCGCGGTGCCCCTCGCCGGGGCCGACCAGGGTACGGCGGACGACCGAGTGGAAGCCGTCGGCGCCGATCAGGACGTCGCCGTCGGCGTGCCCGCCGTCCTCGAAGGTGACCCGTACACCGTCGCCGTGGGCCTCGTACCCGGTGGCGGCGGCGCCCAGGTGGAGCGGCAGGTCGCCGGCGTGGTCCAGCAGGGCCTGCTGGAGGGCGGAGCGGCTGATGCAGACGCTGGGCGCGCCGACGGCGGCGATCGAGTCGGCGATGGGCAGGGCCCGGATCAGCCGGCCGCGGGGCGTCCTGACGTCGAAGACCCGCAGCGGGCGGCCGTACTTCTCCAGGTTGAGGTCGAGGTCCAGGGCGCGCAGGGCGGCGAGCGCGTTGCTCATCACCGACAGGCCGGAGCCCGCGGCCTTCAGCTCGGCGGCCCGTTCGAACACCTCGACGTGGACGCCGGCCCGGCGCAGCGCGACGGCGGTGGTGAGGCCGCCGATGCCGGCGCCGACGACCAGGACCTTGAGGGGGCGCCCGGAGCGCGGTGCGGAGGCGGTCATCTCAGGCGCCTCCACCGGGGCGGGTGACGGCGAGGTCGGCGACGGTTTTGGCGACGAGTTCGACATACGGTTCTTCCATGATCGTGAGGTGGTCACCGGGGACGTCGACGACGTCGAGGCGCCCGGTGGTCAGCGTGCGCCAGCCGTTGGCCGGGTCGGTGTACTGGCTGCGCGCCGCGCCGTGCATGTCGAGCAGGACCTTCGGCAGCGGTTCGGTGGCGTGCACCAGGGTGAGGTCCAGGTCGCGCACGTCGGGCCGGTAGACGGTGACGGCGCGCCAGTTGGCGGAGTAGACGGTGAACAGACGGCGGACGATGGCGCCGGTGCTGCCCGCGGGGAGCACGCCCTCGTCGATGGCCAGCCGGGCGATGAAGTCGAACTTCTCCTCCAGCGTGGTCAGTTCCGCCGGGATGATCTCCATCGGGGAGTCCCCGCCGCGGCGCAGCCACAGCAGCTCCCAGAAGAACCAGGCCAGCAGCGCGTCATCGCTGTACGTCTCGCGCTTGCCCTCGTGGAGGGCGACGGTGTCCAGCAGGACGAGCCGGCCGACCTCCTGCCCGGCGTCGGTGAGCTGACGGGCCATCTCGTACGCCACGAACCCGCCGAACGACCAGCCGCCCAGGGTGTACGGGCCCTCCGGCTGCACCCGCCGCATCGCCTCGACGTAGGACGCGGCGATCTCCTCGACGGAGCGCAGCGGGCTGGTGCCCGGGTCGGCCCCGGCCGCCTGGAACGCGTACAGCGGCAGCCCCTCCGGCAGATGCCGGGAGAACGGCACGTAGCACAGCACATTGCCGCCCATGGGGTGGACGAGGAAGAGGGGCGGGCGGTCGCCGCCGGGCCGGATGGGCACCAGCGGGTCGAAGCCGGCCGCGGCGTCGCCGCCGCGCAGCCGCTCGGCGAGCCCGGCGACCGTAGGGGAGGCGATGAAGCCGGACAGCGGGATGGCGGTGCCGTAGCGCTGCTCGACGGCGACGACGAAGCGCATCGCGGTGAGCGAGGTGGCGCCGAGGTCGAAGACGTTGTCGTGCACGCCGAGGGTGGGCAGCCGCAGGAGGTCCGCGAGGATCTCGACCAGCGCCGCCTCGTAGGCGTCGCGGGGCGCGGTGGTGTCCTTGGCCGCGGTGGTGAGGGGGACGCGGCGCAGGGCGGCGTCGTCCCGTTTGCCGCTGGGGGTCAGCGGGAGCGCCGGCAGCCACTGGAAGTGGGCGGGGACCATGTACTCGGGGAGGGTGGCGCGCAGCGCGGTGCGGAGGGCGCCGGTGGTCTCCTCGTCCTCCTCGCCGGTGAGGAACGCGGCGAGGAAGGTGTCGCCGCCCTCGTGGCGGCGGGCGACGACGGCGGCCTCGCGCAGGGCGGGGTGGTCGGCGGCCAGCGCGGCGAGGGCGAGTTCGGTCTCGGCCGGTTCCACGCGGAAGCCGCGGACCTTGACCTGGGCGTCGGCCCGTCCGGCGCAGACGATCGCGCCGTCGGGGAGGGTGAAGCCGAGGTCGCCGGTGCGGTAGAGGCGGGCGCCGGGGCGGGTGGGGTGGTCGGTGAAGCGTTCCGCGGTCAGTTCGGGGCGGCCGAGATAGCCGTCGGCGAGTGCCGCGCCGCCCAGGTGGATCTCGCCCTTGACGCCGGGCGGTACGGGCCGCAGTTCCGCGTCGAGGACGATGGCCTCGGCGCCGTCGACGGGGGTGCCGATCGGCGGGAGCGCCGGGAAGGCGGCGGGGTCGCCGGTGAGGGTGTGGCGGGTGATGACGTGCGACTCGGTGGGCCCGTACTGGTTCTCCAGGAGGACGCCGGGCAGCGCGGCGCACAGCCCGCGTATCTCGTCGGTGATCCGCAGCTGTTCTCCGGAGGAGATCAGCACGCGCAGGGCGCGCGGGGCGATGCCGAGGGCCTGCGCCGTCTCGGCGAGCTGCTGGAGCGCGACGTACGGCAGGAAGATCCGCTCAGTGCCGGTGGTGTCCATCAGCCGCAGCAGGGCGGGCAGATCGCGGCGCAGCGCGTCGTCGACGACCTGGAGGGTGCCGCCGGAGCAGAGCGTGGCGTACAGCTCCTGGAAGGAGACGTCGAAGCTGAGCGGCGCGTACTGGAGGGTGGGGCCGCCGACGGCGCCGCTGGGCTGCGTGTTCTGCCAGGCGACCAGGTTGGCCAGGGAGCGGTGCGGCATGGTGACGCCCTTGGGCTCCCCGGTGGAGCCGGAGGTGAACAGGACGTAGGCGCAGCTCGCCGGGTCGAGCGCGGCGGGCAGTGCGGCGCCGGTGTCCTCGGGGGTGTCCGCGCACAGGTCCTCCGCCGGCAGGAGCAGGGCGGGGTCGGGGACGAGGCCGGCGTGGGCCGGGTGGGCGACCACGCGCAGCGGGGTGGCGCGCTCCAGCATCGCGGCCAGCCGCTCGGGCGGGTAGCCGGTGTCGAGGGGGACGGCGGCGGCGCCGGCGCGGGCGATGCCCAGGGTGACGGCGACGGTCTCCGGCGAGCGGTCCATGGCGACGGCGATCCGGGTGCCGGGGCCGGCGCCGAGGGAGACCAGCCGGCGGGCGACGCGGGCGGTGAGGGCGTCGAGCGCGCGGTAGGTCAGCCGTCGTTCCCCGTGGGTGACGGCGACGGCGTCGGGGGTGCGGGCCGCCTGGGCGGTGAACATCCGCACCACGTCCGAGGCGGCGTCCGGCCCGGCGGGGGTGATCTCGGGCAGTGCCTCGGGGGCGAGGAATGCGAAGTCCGGGCGTGCGCCGGGCTCGGTGGTGATCCGCTCCAGTATCCGGGCGTACGCCTGCCCGAACAGTTGGATCTGTTCGGCGGTCAGGCTGCGTCCGTCGCCGTCGATGCGCAGCCGCAGCCGTCCGTCGGTGGGGTCGGCGACGGCGTTGACCAGCAGCTGGAAGTTGGTCTCCTCCCAGGTGCGGAAGGCGTCGAGGCCGATGCCGGGCAGTGCGAGGACATCGGTGAGCTGGTGGAAGTGGACGTAGTTGAAGGCGGTGTCGACCACGGTGGCGCCGCCGCGGTCCTCCTGGACGGCGCTGAGCGGGTAGCGGCGGTGCGGGTGGCTCTCCTGCTCCTGGCGGAAGAGGTCCCGGACGACGTCGAGCAGGCTGCCGGAGGTTCCGGTGACCCGTACGGGCATCGTGTTGAGGAAGAGGCCCAGGGTGCGTTCGGCGCCCTCCTCCTCGGGCCGCCCGTGGGTGACCAGACCGGTGGTGAGGTCGTCGGCGCCGGTGAACAGCCGCAGGGTCAGGCAGTACGCGGCGAACAGCACCGACTTCACCGGGACGGCGTGGGCGCGGGCCAGCTCCCGGACGGCGTGGCCCAGTGCGTCGGGCAGCGCCGTCTCGTGGACGACGAGGTCGTCGGGGCGGGGCGGCAGGGCGGGCCGGAAGCCGTCGAGGCGGGTGGCCTCGGCGCCGTCCAGCCTCTGCCGCCAGTAGGCCGCGTCGGCCGGGGAGTCCAGCGCGGCGCGCTCGGCGCGGACGTGGTGGGCGGGCGAGGGGACGGGGCCCTCGGGGACGGGGCCGATGGCGGCGCCCAGGGTGTGCGCGTAGTCCTGGAGGAGTTCGCGCAGCAGGTTGGCGACGCTGCCGCCGTCGAGGAGCGCGTGGTGGAAGCTGAGGACCAGCTCGACGGCGCCGGGCCGCAGATGGGCCCGGAAGTGGTGGAGCGGGGCCTGCTCGAACGCGTAGGGGTGGTGGCGGCGGGCCTCGACATGGGCGAGGATCTCGGCCTCGGCGGCCGCCTCGTCCAGCTCCCGCAGGTCGGCGATGTCGAGGACGCCGGTGACGCGGGGGTGGACGATCTGGAGCGGTTCGGAGAAGCCGGCCAGGTCGAAGGAGGAGCGCAGCGCCGGGTGCCGGGCGACGAGCCGGTCGACGGCACCGCGGAAGGCGTCCTCGTCCCAGTCGAGCCGCAGGGTGTAGCGGAAGACGTCCTTGTAGACGGCGGACGCCTCGTGGCGGCGGCTGTGGTAGAGCAGGCCGAGCTGGAGCCGGGTGACGGGGAAGGCGTCCTCGGCGCCTTCGAGGCGGGCCCGGTCGACGCCGGAGACCAGCGCGAACGGCGCGAGGCCGGACTCGTGCGGCCCGTCGTCGGCCGCGGTGGCGACGGCGGCGAGGCCGGCCACGGTCGGGTGCTGGACGAGGTCGCTGAGCGAGAAGCGGATGCCGCGGCGTTCGGCCTGGGCGCGGATGCGCAGCATGAGGATCGAGTCGCCGCCGAGCGCGTGGTAGTCGTCGTGGACGGAGACCCGTTCGGCCTGGAGGACGTCCTGCCAGACGGCGGCGAGGGCGGCCTCGGTGGCGTCGCGGGGCGCGGTGTGGGCGGCGGTGGACTCGGTGGTGGGGGCGGGCAGGGCGCGGCGGTCGGCCTTGCCGTTGGGGGTCAGCGGGATGCGGTCGACGCGCAGGAGGTGCGCGGGGAGCATGAACTCCGGCAGGGAGCGGGCGAGTTCGGTACGGAGCGCGGCCGGGTCCTGCTCGGTGTCGGCGACGTAGTAGCCGGCGAGGAAGGTGCCGCGGGCGGGCGTGGTGTGGTCGACGACGAGGGCGTCGCGGATGCCGGGGACGCGGGCGAGGGCGTTCTGCACCTCGCCGAGTTCGACGCGGTTGCCGCGGATCTTGACCTGGCCGTCGATGCGGCCGAGGTATTCGACGCTGCCGTCGGCGAGCCAGCGGGCGAGGTCGCCGGTGCGGTAGAGGCGGCCGCCGCTCTCGTAGGGGTCGTCGGTGAACTTCTCGCGGGTCAGCTCGGGCCGGTCGAGGTAGCCGCGGGCCAGCTGGACGCCGCCCAGGCAGAGTTCGCCGGGGACGCCGACGGGCTGGAGGAGGCCGTCGGTGCTCAGGACGCGCAGCCGGACGTTGTCGAGGGGGCGGCCGATCGGCACGCGGTCCACGGTGCGGCCGGGTTCGACGGGGCAGTCGTGGTAGGTGACGTCGACGGTGGCCTCGGTCGGGCCGTAGAGGTTGACGAGGCGGGGCGCGGTGCCGTCGGCGTGGCGGCCGGCGAAGACGCGGGCGAACTGCTCGACGCGGGCCGGGGGCAGCGCCTCGCCGCTGCAGAAGACGGTGTGCAGCGAGGCGGCGTCGGCGAGGAGCTGGGGCCGGTCCTCCAGCAGGTCGAGGAAGGGCCCGAGCATGGACGGCACGAAGTGCATCACCCCGACGCGGCGGGCGGCGAGGGTCTCCAGGATGCGGCGGGGGTCCTTCTCCCCGCCGACGGGCAGCAGGGCGACGGCGGCGCCCTCGACGGCCCACCAGAACAGCTCCCACACCGAGACGTCGAAGGAGACCGGGGTCTTCTGGAGGACGACGTCGTCGCCGGTCAGCGGGTAGCGGCGCTGCATCCAGGCGAGGCGGTTGACGACGGAGCGGTGCTCGACCATGGCGCCCTTGGGGGTGCCGGTGGAGCCCGAGGTGTAGATGACGTAGGCGAGGTTGCCGGGGCCGGCGACCGGCTCGGGCGTCGTGTCGGGGCCGTTCAGCAGCGCGTCGAGGACGCACACCTCGGCGTCGCCCGCGGCGGGGACGGTGGTGCCGTCGGCGGTGAGCACGACCTTGGCGCCGCTGTCGGAGAGCAGAAAGGCGATGCGGTCGGCGGGGTAGCCGGGGTCGACGGGGACGTAGGCGCCACCGGACTTGAGGACGCCGAGGACGGCGACGAGCGTCCGGGGGCCGCGCTCCAGCAGGACGGCCACCCGGTCGTCGGGGCGCACGCCGCGGGCGCGCAGGGCGTGCGCGACCTGGTTGGCGCGGGCGTCGAGTTCGGCGTAGGTGAGGCTCTCGCCGTCCGCGCCGTACACGGCGGTGCGGCCGGGCTGCCGGGCGGCGCGCTCCTCGAACAGGGCGTGCAGGGTGCGGTCGGCGTGCGGGACGGCGGGGCCGGTGCCGAAGGCGGTGATCCGCCGCTCCTGCTCCTCGTCCAGCAGCGGGATCAGCGCGGCGGGCGGGGCGTCGTCGGCCAGGCCGGCGGTCAGCAGCGCCTGGAGGTGGGCGGCCATCTCCTCGGCGGGGCGGTCGTCGTCGAAGACGTCGCACGCGTAGTTGAGGTCGATGTCGAGGTCGCCGGAGTCGTCGAAGGCGCGGATGAGGACGGCCAGGGCCTCCTGGTCGTGCGGGGTGGTGCTGAAGACGGTGTCGCGCCGCACCCCTTCGGGGGTGGTGATGCGCGGGAATCGCAGGGAGGAGAGCGTCACGTCGAAGAGTTGACGGGGCCCGGATTCGCCCGCGGAAATGTCCCGCAGCACGTCACCGAGCGGAAACCTCTGGTGCTGCTGGATTTCACGGACACCCTCACGGACCTCCGCGCCGATCTCCCGCAGGGTCTTTCCCGACCCGGCGTCGACGGCCAGCGGAAGCGTGTTGGCGAACTGCCCGACGACGGCGAGTTCCTGCCGGGTACGGCGATTGAGGAGCGGTATTCCGATCACCGCTTCGCCGGCCCGGTGCACACGGGCGAGATAGGTGCCGAGTGCCGCCGCGATATAGGAGAACGGGGTATTCCCGCCGGCCTTCATCCGTGCGACGTCGGCGGCCGGGACGGTGAACGTGACGGTGGCGGTGGGCCGGTCGCCGGCCCGGCGGGCGCGGGGGAAGAGGGCCGGGGTGAGGGCGCCGAGCCGGTCGCGGAGGACCGCGCGGTCGTGGGCGCAGTCCTCGGAGGCGCGGTAGCGGGCCTCCTCCTCCAGCGCGTCGAGGACACAGGGCACCGGGCGCGGGATGTCCTCGCCGCCGCCGGCGAAGTGCCCGTAGCGGTCGGATATCTGCTGGAGGACCAGGTTGTAGGCCCAGCCGTCGACGAGGAGGTGGTGGGTCTTGAGGTGCACGGCGATGTCGCCGGCACCGGCCTTGAGCAGGGCGGCCTCGACGAGGCGGGTGCGCCGGGGCTCCATGCCGCGGTGGTTGGTGCGGGCGCACCAGGCGGCGCGGGCGGCCTGCGGGTCGTCCTCGCCGGAGAAGTCGATCACCTGGATCGGGGCGGGTCCCTCGCCGGTCTCGCGCCACTGCACGGGAGTTCCGTCGCGGTCGTCGAAGCGGAGGGAGAACGTCTCGTTGTCCCGCAGTACGGCGGTCAGTGCCGCGTGCAGCGCATCGTTATCCACCTCCCCGGTAAATCTTTCGTAGAGCACCGCATTGAACTGCGGGGTGCCGGGAGTCCGGGATTCTGCCATCCAAATGTCGCGCTGATATGCGGTCAGCGGATACCGGTGGGGCTGCACGTTCGGTCGCCTTCCATCTGGGCAGACGCTTGAGGCGTACTTGCGAGTACCACCGAACCTAGTTCGCTCCGCATATGCCCTTCTACTACGTCATCGCGTAGCCCCCGCAAACACGGACAACAAAGAACTACGCACTTACGCAGTCCGGTCGGTCTCCCCGGACAGTCCGGCCGCGCGCAGCAGATCGATACGGGAGTTCACCCCGAACATGCGGAAGATCTTGCGCAGGTGGTAGCCGACGGTGTGCGGGGAGATCTCCATCCGGCGCGCGATCTGGCGGTTGGTCAGCCCCTGCCCGACCAGCCGGACGATGACGCGTTCCTGTTCGCTCAGGCTGCGTCCACCCGGCGCCGCGGCGGCCGGCCCGGGGTCGTCGGGCGGCGTCCCGCCGCGTACGGCGGCACGGGAGAAGTCCCGGCCGGTGTCCGCACGGCCGGTTCCGGACAGTTCGGAATCTACGCGCGACACACCAGCCGGTGGCTGGACCGGGACACGTAATTCGGGCGCGCACCCGGCCCAGTTGCCGTACCGCGCCTCCGGTCCCGCCGCCTGCCGCAGCAGCGCGGCGCGCAGCGACGGCGGGACGGAGTCGCGCACCGCGCGCCACAGCAGGGTGCTGCGGAAGAACACGCCCCGGTCGTCGTAGCCGGCCACACCGGAGGCGGCGGCCTCCTCCAGCACCCGCAGCAGGGCGCCGGGCGAGAGTTCCAGGACGGCGCCGAGCAGGTCGAAGCGGACGTGCCGGCCGAGGACGGCGGTGACCCGCAGCAGTCCCCGGCAGTCCTCGGAGTGGTCGAGGAGGGTGGACCGTACGAGGGTGTGGAGCCGTTCGGGCAGCCGGGGCACGAGCAGCCGGGCCTCGTCGCCGGTGGTGCGGACGGTGCCCTCCTCGGCCATGCCGCGCAGCAGCTCGACCAGGAGCGCGGGATGCCCGGCGGCCTCGGCGATCAAGCGGGCCAGGGCCGGGGAGGGCGGGGAGCCGAGCAGGTCGGCGGCGAGCTGGCGGGCGGCGGGCGGTTCCAGCGGCC
>NZ_JCANQV010000196.1:0-11296 GCF_059553635.1 Candidatus Streptomyces philanthi | reverse complement strand
CCGAGGCGGCGGACCCGGGACGCCCGGTGTCCGACGCCTATGCCGCGCGGATGCCGGAGCCGCAGCTCGGAAGGGGTGCCGGTCGGACCACGCTGCCCAGTCAGCGGGAGCGCCCCGTAGGGTGAGGCGTATGAACGATCGCATGGTGTGGATCGACTGCGAGATGACCGGTCTCTCGCTGGCGAACGACGCCCTCATCGAGGTGGCCGCGCTGGTCACGGACTCGGAGCTGAACGTCCTGGGCGACGGGGTGGACGTGGTGATCCGCCCTCCGGCCGAGGCACTGGCCACGATGCCGGAGGTGGTGCGCGAGATGCACACCGCCTCCGGCCTGCTGGCCGAGCTCGACGGCGGGACGACGATGGCGGACGCCGAGGCGCAGGTGCTGGCGTACATCAGGCAGCACGTACCGGAGCCGCGCAAGGCACCGCTGTGCGGCAACTCCGTCGGCACCGACCGCGGCTTCCTGGCGCGTGACATGCCGGCACTGGAAGGCCATCTGCACTACCGGATCGTGGATGTGTCGTCGGTGAAGGAACTGGCCAGGCGCTGGTACCCGCGGGCGTACTTCAACAGTCCGGAGAAGAGCGGCAACCACCGGGCGCTCGCGGACATCCGTGAATCCATCGCGGAACTGCGCTACTACCGGGAGGCGGTCTTCGTACCGTCGCCGGGCCCGGACTCGGACACCGCGAAGGCCATCGCGGCCAAGCACGTCCTGCCGCCCGAGGCACACTCCGCACCGAAGTGACGCAGCTCGCTCCCGGCGAACGGCAAGCCGGGAGCGAGCACCCCTTCGGACCCTGTACACTTTTCTCAGCCGGTGCGGGAAAGCACCACAGAGCACCGGCCATGGTGGGTATAGCTCAGCTGGTAGAGCACCTGGTTGTGGTCCAGGATGTCGCGGGTTCAAGTCCCGTTACTCACCCCACTGTCAAGGCCCCCGATCGTCCGATCGGGGGCCTTGAGTGTTTCCGGGGCCGGGGCGCGTGGGGCGGCCGGGGCCGACGCTTCGTCAGTAGGCGACGGTGAAGCGCTCGCCGATGTGCTGGGGGCGCTCGATCTCGTCGAGGACGGCGACGGCGTAGTCCTCGGCGGAGATACGGCTGGTGCCCTCGGCGTCGGTGATCAGGTCGTCGAGGGCGGTGCGGTAGGTGCCGGTGCGCTCGCCGGGCTCGATGGTGGCGGCGGGGCTGAGGTTGGTCCAGCGGACGTCGGAGACGGAGCGGTAGAAGTCCAGGGCGTCGCCGTGCGCGTGCATGATCTGGAGCAGGAACTCCGGCAGGCCCTCGCTGTCCCAGACCTGGGTGCCGTCGGCCTTGCGCAGCGAGCCGGCGCCGCCGACCGTGATCAGCCGCGGGGCCGCGTCGCCCAGGGTGCGCAGACCGGCGACGAGGGACTTGGCGGCGGGCTCGATGGTGGCGATGTGGCCGGGGCCGTCGCCGCCGCCGACCGCGCTGACCAGCACGTCCCGGCCCCTGGCGGCCTTGGCGACGGACTCCGGGTCGAGGATGTCGCCGGTGGTCACGGTGAGGTTCGGGTGGCTCGTGGTGATCTTGGCGGGGTCGCGGACGACCGCGGTGACCTGGTGGCCGCGGTTCAGGGCCTCCTGGAGGATGCGGCTGCCGATGGTGCCGTTCGCCCCGAAGATCGCGATCATGGACATGGTGTCTCCCAGTGGTTCCGAGTCCCGGAGGACTTCCGTTTTCCGTCATCAGCCGCGCTGACGTCTTCTACGCTAGAAGGAGCAGACGGACATTTCGGGGTAGACTTGGGACGAGCGATGGTCAAAATCCGACAGATGGGTCAGGAGGCACCTCCGGAGATCCGGGAGGTGGCGTTCTCCGCTCCGGCCGGGCGGCCCGCGGGCGTCGAGGTGATGACCCTGGCCGAGCTGCGGAAGCGGGCGGACGCCTGCCGGCTCGCCACGCCGCACCGCCCCGGCTTCCACCATCTGCTGACCGTCGACAGCGGCAGCCTGACGCACACCGTCGACTTCCACGCCCACACCGTCTCCCCGGGCGACTGGCTCTGGTCGCGCCCCGGGCAGGTCCACCACTTCGGTGACCTGGGCCGCGCCGAGGGCAGGCTGGTCCTCTTCGAGTCCGGGTTCCTGGACCCGGCGACCGCGTCGGCGGCCCGCGTCGAGGACTGGTACGGGCCCGCCGTGCAGCGGCCGCGGGGCGCGGCGGCACGGGGCGCGCTGGAGGCGCTGGAGCAGCTGCACCGGGAGTTCGCGGGGCTGGGCGGGCTGCCGCTGGAGGTGCATGTCGACGTCCTGCGGCATCTGCTGGCGGTACTGGTGCTGCGCCTGGCGCACGTCCGGACGTCCGGGGGCGCCGAGGACGGGGAGCCGTGCGAGGCGGGTGAGACGTATCTGCGGTTCCGGGACGCGGTGGAGCGGGACTTCGCGTACAGCCGCCGGGTCGCGGACTACGCCCGGTCGCTGGGGTACTCCCCCCGCACCCTGTCGCGGGCCACGGAGGCCGCCGCCGGGATCGGGGCGAAGGAGTTCATCGACCGGCGGGTGGTCCTGGAGGCCAAGCGGCTGCTGGCGCACGGCGACCAGTCCGCCGCCCGGATCGCCGACCGGCTGGGCTTCGCGGACGCCACCAACTTCACCAAGTTCTTCCAGCGCCACGCCGGGACCACTCCGATCGCCTTCCGCACGGCGGTACGAGGGAGCACGGGGGCGAACGCGTAACGGGGCGGGGCGCGGCGTGTGGGGGGAAGGACGCCGCGCCCCGCCGGGGGCGGGCGGTCCGGGTGGCCTGCCCGGACCGCCGGTAGCTCAGGGCCGGTGGGAGGACGCGCCGCCCGCACGGGGGGAGCCGCCCGCGACCGGCCCGGCCGGGCGGGCGGTGCGGCGGCGGGGTGCCGGGCGGCTCATCTCGTGCCTTCCTGGTGGCCTGGGGCTGAGGCCCGCCCCCGTAGGGATGGGGTGGCATCCGTACGGGGGCGGGTGCGCTCCGTGGGGGACGGGGGTGCGCGTCACGCACGCTAGCGGCATCGAAACGGACAAAGCGGTGTTTTGGCGTGGCGGGCCGTCGATTTATGGCGGTCTTAAGGAAGCGAAAGGGGGGCGTTAAGAGGCGGGATCGGAGGTGCTGCGGAGGGGAGGGCAAACCCGCGGTCCCCCACGCGCGCATCTCCCCTCACACCCGCCCCGCCGCTCGCTTCCCTCCCGCGCCGAGGCGGCGGCGGAGGCGGTGGCCGCTGCCCCGGCGGGTGCCGCCCCGGGGGTCGCGGGCGGCGAGGGCGAGCCAGACGCGTACCTCGGTGCCGCCGAGGACGGAGCGGCCGATGCGGACGTCGCCGCCGGTCGACTCGGCCAGGCGGCGGACGATGTCCAGCCCGAGGCCGGTGGAGCCGTCGCCGCCGCCCCCGTGGCCGCGCCGGAGCGCGGCGTCCGGGTCGGCGATGCCGGGTCCGGCGTCGGAGACCAGCACGATCACCGCGTCCTCGGCGTGGTGGACGTCGACGGCGAACGCGGTGCCCTCGGGGGTGTGCCGGAAGACGTTGCCGAGCATGGCGTCCAGGGCGGCGGCCAGGTCGGGGCGGGCGACGGGGACCCGGACCGGGCGGTGCACCCCGGCCAGCCGTACGGTGCGGCCCTCGTCCTCGGCGAGCGCGGACCAGAAGTCCATCCGTTCACGGATCACCTCGGCGGCGTCGCAGCCGGTCGCGGCCGCGGTCTGCTGGGTGGAGGTCCTCTGTTCCCGGGCGGTGCGGATGATCTGGTCGACCTCGCGTTCCAGCTGTTCGACGGCGGCGCGGGTCTGTTCGGCGGCCGGTCCGTCGCCGAGGGAGGCGGTGTTGAGCCGCAGTACGGTCAGCGGGGTGCGCAGCCGGTGGGAGAGGTCGGCCGCCAGCTCCCGTTCGTTGGCGAGGAGTTGGACGACCTGGTCGGCCATGGAGTTGAACGCGGCGGCGGCCGAGCGGAGTTCCTTGGGGCCGTCCTCGGGGACGCGTACGCCGAGGTCGCCGGTGCCGAGGTCGTGTGCGGCGGCGGCCAGCCGTTCGGCGGGGACCACCATCCGGGTGCCGAGCCGGTCGGCGACCGCGACCGAGCCGACGATCAGCGCCAGGCCGACGCCGGAGAGCACCATCCAGGAGGTCGCCACGCCCTTGGTGAGGGCGGCGTCGGGGACGTAGACCTCGACCACGGCGGTGCCGGTGGCGACGGCGGTCGGCTGGAGCAGCGAGGAGCCGCCGGGGGCGGGGGCGATGGAGGCCCGGCCGAGCTTGACGGCGGCCGCGACGTCCCGCGGCGCGGCCCGCCGGGAGCCGACCTCGGTGGGCCGGCCGCCCTTGACGGCCGCGGGGACATGGACGCCGATATGGCCTCCGGGGCCGGTCTCGGCGCTGGCGACGGCCCGTTCCAGCTGGGTGCGGTCGGTGGTGATGGCCAGGACGGGGCCGATGGTGGCGGCCTGGCGTTCGGCGTTGGAGAACGCGCGGTCGCGGGCCATCTCCTTGACGACCAGGCAGAGCGGGATCGCGAAGGCGACCACGACCATCACGGTGACCGCGAGGGCCACCTTGACCAGTGCCCATCTCACCGCCGCGGCCCCCTTCCGGGGGCGCCCGGCGCCGGGGTCACCGCGGCGGCTCCAGTTTCACGCCCACCCCGCGCAGGGTGTGCAGATATCTGGGCCGGGCCGCGGTCTCGCCCAGTTTGCGGCGCAGCCAGGACAGATGGACGTCGATGGTCTGGTCGTCGCCGTAGGACTGCTGCCACACCTCGGCGAGCAGTTCCCGGCGGGGGACGACGACGCCGGGGCGGGCGGCGAGGAAGGCGAGCAGGTCGAACTCGCGGCGGGTCAGGTCGAGCGGGATGTCGTCGAGCGACGCCTGGCGGCGCAGGGGGTCGACGCTGAGGCCGCCGACCCGCAGTACGCGCGAGGGGGGTTCGCCGCCGGGGGCGCCGGCGCGTGCGCGGCGCAGCACGGCGGCCATCCGGGCGGAGAGGTGTTCCACGGAGAACGGCTTGGTGAGGTAGTCGTCGGCGCCGTCGTTGAGCAGGCGTACGATCTCGGCCTCGTCGTCCCGGGCGGTGGCGATGATCACGGGTACGTCGGTGATGCCGCGCAGCATCTTCAGCGCCTCGGAGCCGTCGAGGTCGGGCAGTCCGAGGTCGAGGATGACGACGTCGAAGCCGATGTGGGCGACCTCGCGGAGCGCCTCCAGGGCGGTGCCGACGCTCCGTACGGTGTGGGACGCCTCGGTCAGATGCCGTATGAGGGCCGAACGGACGAACGGGTCGTCCTCGACGACGAGCACACTTGCCATGGGCGGCACCGTACGCCATTCGGGGGCCTTCGCTTGACCGGCATTGACGCACGGTCGACCGCGCGGGAGGGCGTCACCCGTGACGGTGTCGTGGACGGTTCACGGGGTGACGGCGTGTTCGGTGAAACGGCCGCAGGAGCGGAAGCCCAGGCGGCGGTAGACGGGTTCTCCGTCGGCGGACGCCTGGAGGACGGCGATGCGGTGGCCCCGGTCGAGGGCCGTGCGCAGGGCGGCGAGGGTGATCGCCCCGCCGTACCCGCGGCGGCGGTACGCGGCAAGGGTGCTGACGTTGTAGAGCCCGGCGACGCCCGCGTGGAGGAAGACCTCGGCCGAGCAGACGGCGCGGCCCTCGTGGTACCCGACCAGATAGCGGGCCGGGCAGTCCTCGGCCAGGGCCCGCGCGGCGTTGCGGGCGAAGAAGCCGCGGACGGTGGCGGCGGGCGGGGTCCAGTTCGCGGCGAGCACGGTGGCGTAGTCGGCGAGTTGACCGGGCGTGCTCGCCACGACGATGTCCGGTCCGTCAGCGGCGGGGCGCGGCAGGGTGTCGTCCAGCGCGGCCCACATGGCCGTCTCGTGCTCGGCGGCGGGCAGTCCGGCGTCCGTGAGGAGGCCGGTGAGGCCGGCCGGGGTGGAGGCGGGGCCGACCCACCAGGAGAAGGGGCGGCCGGTTCCCGACAGCTTCCGGGCGGTCTCCGCGACGCGCCCCGGTGCGGTGGCGGGGGTGAAGCGGGCGGCGGCGACGATGTTGAACGTGTCGTCGTCCAGGCCGCTGTCGGCGATCAGCAGGTCGCCGGATGCGGTGACGGTCGCGCCCGGCATGCCGCGGTGCAGATGGCAGGCGTGTTCGGCCAGATTCTGTTCCATCCTGGCCAGAAGACCGGTCTCGTCGGTGACGGGCGCGCCGAGGGGTTCCATGACGAGTGATCCCATCACGGCCGCTCCGGGGAGCGCACACGGTTTTCGGGGGCGTGCGCCGGCGCCCGCGGGCCCGGGCGCGCACGGCGCCGGTGCCCGTACGGTCGGCGGATACTGGACGGGCGCGAGGCTTCACCGTCCCTCGTTCCGACGGCCGACCGCCCGGGACCAGCCTCCCGGCGGCGAGAACCATGGGTGGGTGTGTGGTGAGAGGAAGCTCCGGCCGGGGGCTGATGCACGCGGCGGCCTGGACCACGGCGACCGGCGCAGCGGTCGCCCTGTCGTGGTTCGGGGTGCACACGGTCCTGGCCGGCACGGCGTACGACCCGCCGCGCGCCCTGCCGCTCTCCGGGACGATGCCGTCCTCGGAGCCCGAACCGGAGACCGCCGCCACCCCGGAGGTCTCCTCCACCCACCGGCCCCGCCCGACCCGCTCCCCCGCTCCCCGCGCCACACCGAGCCCCACCCCGGCGCGGACGGTCGCGCCCTCCCCCTCCGCCGACCGGCCCGCGCGGCGCCCCACGGCCGCCGCGACCGCCGGGATGATGACCGGCGGCGGTGAGGTCAAGAGCTTCTCCACGTCCGGCGGCCGGGTCGTGCTCGACCTGGGACAGCGCTCGGCCCAGCTGGTGTCGGCCACTCCCCGGCCGGGCTGGGACATGCAGGTGTGGAAGGAGGATGTCTGGCTCCGTGTCGACTTCTCCTCCCCGTCCGGCCACGCCACCGTGATCTGCTCCTGGAACGGGCATCCGCCGATGGTCCAGTGGAACGAGACCACGACCTGACGGGCCGGGCCTCAGCCGAAGACGCCGGGCGGCGGTGCCGGTGAGGCCGTCGCCGTGGCGTCGGTGACGGGCGCGGCGCCGCCGGTGAAGTCCCGCAGCGCCCGGCCGTGTTCGACGCGCCCCGGCTGCGGGTCGGTGGCCGCCCGCCGGGTCAGCCCGGCGACGGGCAGTTCGGCGTCGGCGGCCAGCAGTACGGCGTTGCCGAACCGTTTGCCGCGCAGTACGGCCGGGTCGGCGGTCAGGCACACCTCGGGGAAGATCTCGTGGACGGTGGCGATCTGGCCGCGCAGGAACCGCAGCGGCGGCCCGTCCGCGAGGTTGGCCGCGTACCAGCCTCCGGGGCGCAGCGCCCGCCGTACCTCGGCCACGAACTCGGTGCTGGTGAGGTGGCCGGGGGTGCGGGCGCCCGCGAAGACATCGGCGATGACCAGGTCGGCCCAGCCGTCGGGGATCTTGGCGAGCCCTTCGCGGGCGTCGGCGCCGCGTACTCTGACGCGCCAGCCGGGGTCCCACGGCATTTCGCGGCGCACCAGCCGGGTCAGCGCGGTGTCGATCTCCACGACCTGCTGGCTGGAGCGGGGCCGGGTGGCCGCGATGTAGCGGGCCAGGGTGAGGGCGCCGCCCCCGAGGTGGACGGCGCGCAGGGGTTTGCCGGGCGGGGCGGCGAGGTCGGCGATGTGGCCGAGGCGGCGCTGGTAGGCGAAGTCGAGGTACGACGGGTCGTCGAGGTCGACGAAGGACTGCGGGGCGCCGTCGAGGAACAGGGTCAGGCCGCGGGGCCGGTCCCGGTCGGGCCGCAGTTCCGCCGTGCCGCCGGCCACCGGCTCCACCACGGGTTCCGGGCCGCCGCGCCCGCGTCTGCTCTTCGCCATGACACCAGTATCGCCGGTGCGGGCGAGGCCGTATCCGCTGGTCAGCGGCCGGGGGCCGGGCCGCGCGGCGGCGGGCCGCCCGCACGCGAGGGCGCGGGCGACCCGCCGGCGGTGGCCAAGGCCGGAAGCCGGGTCACTTGTTCGCGCAGGTGTTCCCGAAGGCCGGGTTGAGCAGCGCGATGATGTCGATGGTGTTGCCGCAGAGGTTGATCGGGATGTCGATCGGCACCTGGATGTTGTTGCCGCTGATGAGGCCGGGCGAGTTGGTGGCGACGCCCACGGCGGTGGCGCCGTGGCCGCCGTCCTCGTGGCCTCCCTCGTTGCCCATGGTGCGGGCCGAGGCGGCCCCGGCACCGCCCAGTACCAGCGCGCAGCCGATCATGGCCGTCGCCGCGGTCGTGACGATCCGCTTCATCTCCGGATTCCTTTCGGTTGGGAACAGGCACCGGACCCAACGAACGCTTTTCTGTGAGGATGTGCGGATTCCCCCGTTAGGGGAGAAACGTTCCCCTTATTGGACGAGGGAGGGACGCGCGGCAAGACGCCCGGCGCCCCGCGCCCCGTCCCGGCACCTCAGCGGCAGCGGTCCACGGCCTCGATGGTGCGGGCCGCCTCGCCGAGCGCCCGGCGCAGCACGGCCGGGTCGGTGGCCTCCGCGTACGCGCCCTCCGGGGGGACCAGCCAGCC
The DNA here is from genome assembly GCF_059553635.1 of Candidatus Streptomyces philanthi. Lineage (NCBI taxonomy): Bacteria > Bacillati > Actinomycetota > Actinomycetes > Kitasatosporales > Streptomycetaceae > Streptomyces > Candidatus Streptomyces philanthi. The sequence continues at coordinate 2,745 of NZ_JCANQV010000196.1, read as the reverse complement.
GGTGCCGTTCACCGGGGGTTCGGCGGCGGGGACGGGGGCGCAGGTCTGCGTGCAGGCGCTGCCGGGGACGTCCCAGCCGTCGGCGGTGCCGGGCGGCACCAGGAAGCCGAGGGTGTCGCAGCGTCCGTCGTGCAGGACCGGGCCGACGCCGTTGCGCAGCCGGAGGATGTCGACGGCCTCCAGGCCCTGCCGGGCCGGTACGGTGACGAGGTCACAGGGCCGCGACCGCTCGCCCCGCCCCCCCGTTTCCGTCGTATCGTTGACGCTCCTGCCCACGCCGGTCTCCCACACGGAAACCCCTCCTCACGCACGCGCCGCACATTGCCTGTGTCCAACGGCCCCGGCGCGTCAACGGCTACGGCGTCGTCACGCCGCAAAGGATGGCACTTCATGGCAGATCACGGGTGAGATATCCCGTTTGTAGCCAAACCCAGTGTGGCGGAATCATCACAGACGGTACGGTCGTGCCGCCGCACCGCGGCACCGCCCCACAGAGGTCACGGAGAGGGCACGGAAGAGGTCCGCCATGGCGTCGCCAGCAGCGCGTTCAACGTCGCTCCGCACTGTCCCCGTCCGCCCGAACACCGCCTTCCGGCAGCTGCGCGGCAAGCTGTCGCCGGGCGAGTTCGCCGCGGCGGTCCGCAGGTCCGCCCGCGAGATCGGCGAGCAGGTCTCCTGCGACGCCCGTTATGTGGGCCGCGTCGAGTCCGGGGAGATCCGCTGTCCCAACTACGCGTACGAGCGGGTGTTCCGGCACATGTTCCCCGGACTGACGCTGGCGGACATGGGGTTCGCGCCGCGCGAGACGGTCCGCGGACGGGCGGCGCGCACGGGGACGGGCACCGCGCTGCCGCCGGCGTCGTCCCTCTTCCGTGTGGAGAGCGGTCCGCCGCGCCGGCTGTTCTCCCCGGGCGGCCGGGCCGGGAGCGGTGAGGCGGCCGCCGTCGAGGCCGCGGTGCGGCACATCCGGGTACTGGACGACCGGATGGGCGCCGAGGGGCTCTACCGCCACGCGGGCGCCCCCCTGCGGGCCGCCTACGAGCTGCTGGACCGCGAGGTGCGCGACACCTCCGTCGCCGACCGGCTGTACGCGGGTGCCGGGGAACTCGCCGTCTCCGTCGGCTGGTTGGCGCACGACTCGCACCGTTTCGACGACGCCCGCTCGCACTACGCGGAGGCGTTGGCCACCGCCCGGCTCCGGGACGACGCGGCCCTGGAGGCACACGCGTTCTGCAACGTCTCCTTCCTGGCCCGTGACACCGGGCGCCCCCGGGAGGCGGTGCGGGCCGCGCAGGCGGCGCAGCGGGCCGCCCGGCACCTCGGCTCGTCGCGGCTGCTGTCGCTGCTCGCGCTGCGGGAGGCGGGCGGCTGGGCGGGGCTCGGTGACCGCGCGGCGTGCGAACGGGCGCTGCTGCGGTCGCAGCGGTTGTTCGTCCGCGGTCCGGCGGACGGTGATCCGGAGTGGATGACGTTCTTCGGGGAGGCCGAGTCGGAGGGCCTGGAGGCGCAGTGCTGGTCGGCACTGGGCGACGCGGGGCGCGCGGCGGCGCACGCGCGCCGGGCGGTGGCGCTCCAGGACCCGCACTTCACCCGCAACATCGCCCTGTTCACCGCGGAACTGGCCGGCGATCTCGCGGCCGGCGGCGTCCCCGACGAGGCCGCCGCCACCGGGACGCGGGCCCTGGACCTGCTCCACCGGGTCCGCTCCCCCCGTATCCGCGCCATGCTTCAGGGCACGGCGCGGGCGCTGCGTCCGCACCGGGGGGCGCAGCCGGTCGCCGCCTTCCTGGAGCGGTGTACGGCGCTGGGGGTCTTCCGTACGGCGTAGCCGGGGCGGGCCGCCCGCCCCGTGGCGCCGGGCTCAGCCCAGGTGGCCGGTGTCGTTCCAGCGCTCGATGGCGGGTTCGCCGTAGGCCCAGCCCAGGACCGACAGCGAGGTGGGCTCCAGGCGGATGCGGGCCGCGAAGGAGACGTCGAGGCCGAGCCAGCGGGCGCCGATCGAGCGCAGGATGTGGCCGTGGGCGAAGAGGAGGACGTCGCGCTCGCGCGAGCGGGCCCAGTCCACCACGCGGTCCGCGCGGGCGGCGACCTCGGCCAGGGTCTCGCCCTCGGGGACGCCGTCGCGCCAGATCAGCCAGTCGGGCCGGTCCGCCTTGATCTCGGCGGGGGTCAGGCCCTCGTACGCGCCGTAGTCGAGCTCCATCAGGTCGTCCCAGTCCTGGGCGCGGTCGCCGAAACCGGCCAGTTCGCAGGTCTCCTTGGCGCGCCGCAGCGGGCTGGTGCGGACCTCGACGTCGGGGAGGCCGTTCCAGGGGGCGTGGCGCAGCCGCTCGCCGAGGAGCCGCGCGCCGCGGCGGCCCTCGTCCAGCAGCGGGATGTCCGTGCGGCCGGTGTGCTTGCCGGACAGGGACCAGGCGGTCTGTCCGTGCCGGGCCAGGAGGATGCGCGCTGCCATGGGTGGTACCTCTCGCCGATGTCTCGGCCGTGCGTCGTGCGGTGCGGGGCCGGCGCGGGCGCGCGGCCCGTGGGACCGGTGGGGCTGATGGGGTCTTCCATCATCGCGCACCGGTCCGTTTTGTCCGTGGCCGGGGTGTACGCCGCCTCCCCTGGGCCGTGGCGGACGAGGCCGGGCCGTCGGGCGGGCGGGCCGGTTGTCAGTGGCGGATGCGAGACTTCCGGGCGTGAACGGTTCCCGCGACAGTCGACCCGCGGCGCACGTGCCGCGAACGGAGCACCCGGCGCCCG
>NZ_JCANQV010000195.1:0-11304 GCF_059553635.1 Candidatus Streptomyces philanthi | reverse complement strand
CGTCGAGCCCGGTCCGGCCGGTGTTCCGCCACCGGCGGAACAGCGCGGATGTCCCGCTCGGCCGCTCCACCGCCCGCCGGACGAAGTCCACCACCCTCTCCGGGACGTCCTCCAGCGCCGGGAAACATCCCCTACGCCGGTACGACTTCAGCATCGGCGGCAGCGCCGGCAGACGCTCGTCGCAGTCCGCGGCATCGGCCGCCCACTCCAGCTCATCGCGGTTCGGGGAGAAGAACAGGTGCAGCCCCTGCGCGGTGATCAGCCGCTTGAACCACCGAGCCACCGCAAGGCCCTCAGGCCCGGCAGGAAGCAGTACTCGCCGCCGCGGGTGACGACGAACCGCGGCAGCGGGGACAGACGTCGCCGCAGCGGCCGCCGGGGAACGGTGAACCCGGTGACACCGTCATGAGATCCGGTGACGGGGTCCCTGGCGCTGCCTCCGCCGAAGAAGACGCCGTCGTTCATCCACTGGGACTGAACGAATTCGAACTGCCTGCCGAGGTGGGCTCCGATGAACGCGAACATCAGACCGCGATCGGCCCCGTCGTCCTCCAGGGCCCCTTCGGGCAGCGGCGGACCATAGACGGCGCCGCGTCTGATCATGCGGTGCAGCCGCACGTCACCCGCCACCGCCGCGTCGCGGGGGTTGGCCCGCCGGATGTGACAGCCGCTGGGCGTGATGAAGCCCGCCGGATCGTCCCGCCCGTACAGGAAGGTGTTGCGGCGGTGCGGGTCGGCACCGAGATCGGGGGCGTCGTGCCGCGGGCTGAGCGCAAGAGGTGCGCCGCTGCGCCAGCGTCCCATGATCTTGGCGGCGAGCAGTTCCTCGTCCTCGGGGCCGGTGGCGTTGTCCCGCAGGTAACGCCGGAACGCGGCGACCCGCTGACGGAGTTTGCGGAAGACCGCGTAGCTGCCGTTGCGTCCCAGCACCTCCGGTTGCGGGGTCTGGACCCCGCCGATCTCGTCCTGGTAGCCGAGCACGAATTCGCCGGCCTTCAACGGCACCTCCAGCCGGTTCGACGCGTCGATGCCACTGCCCTCGACAGCCGGTTGGCTGACGCCGTCGAGGTAGCCGAAGTGCTCGGTCCCGGTGGGCAGCGCGCGGCAGTCCTGGCGCCAGATCGCGGCCACTCCCGGGAGCCGGTCGCGGGCGAGGCGGGCCCGTTCGAGGGCCGCCTCCAACCGTGCGGTGTCGGGGGCGAGCGCCGCGAACACCACATGGACGTCCGGCGTGCCCAGTGGCGCCTCCCAGTGTGCGGGGTCGCTCTCGCCGGTATCACCCAGCGTCCTGGCCCGGGCGGCCATCCCCTGCCGGAACTCCCAGGCGAACGTGTCCAGCGACGCGCGCGGCACCCCCAGCGCCTCCAGCCCGTGGTAGGTGACCGCGACACTCACCCATGTCTCGCCCAGGGGACTGACCGAGTCGGCGGCAGCGGTCACCACCGCGCTCGCGCGCCGCATCAGCTCTTGCCCCTGCGCCCGGTCATCGACACGGAACCCCAGGTACGTCGCCGCGTAGGGGGTCGGGCGGGGGCTGAGGACCCCCCGCTGGATGTCGTCGAGCTCCAGTACGGCCGGTGTCCGCGCGCTCATGGCCCCGCCTCCTCGCATCACTACATCGTGACGAGGTTCCGCCAGAAATTCCGCAGGCTTTCGTCGCCGCCGAACAGCGAGCTGAAGATCGTGGAGTCCGCCAGCAGCACCTCTCCGGCCCGCTCACCGCTCGGGGGCATCCACAGGAACATGGTGAACTCGGTGTTGCCGGCCTCAATGAACGGATGCGGCTTCGAGGTGTCGATCGGCTGCCGGGCCAGCACACGTACGGCGTCCGGCTCGTCGCTCGTCACGGCGTAATGCGGAAGATGCTGGTGAAAGTTGAAGTTCGTCACTCCGTCCAGCCACCCTTTCGTGTCCGCGTCCCTGAACGCGGTGAACGGGGCGATCCGGTTCGGCGCCCGCACGGCGGGGCGCAGTCCGTAACGGTTCTCGACGGGTACCCCCAGGCCCCGCATCAGGCCCCGGACGTAGCCGGCGAACCGCTGCTGGCGGGGCACCAGGGGATCTCCGTGGTGGTGGTACTCCACATCCCGGACCGACAGGTCCTCCGATGCCCCGACGTCGTGGTGGGGCCCCAGGACCAGGCGTGCGTCCTCCCGGCCGAGGAAGGCCCGTAGCGCTTCGATCTCTCCGGGCCCGGCCTCTTGGCCCGTGACCGTGTGATCCAGCCCGAACACGAACAAGGTGTCGGTGTCGGCCAGCACCCGCTCGTCGAGCGGGGCGGGAACACCGGCCTGGTCGACGCGTTGGTACACGGGGACAGGGTGTCCGGTGGTCTCCTCGACGAACCGCTGGAACGGCACCCAGGCCCGGAAGAACAATTCCAGCGAGCCGGCGATGCCCTGCTGGAACCGCGACGGGTCGGACCACTCCGGGTCCTCGTACGCGGGCCAGGCCACCCGCCGGACCTCGGTCATGGTGGAGAACCGGTTGTCCAGCTCGGCCGGGTTCCTGCCCGCCTCCGCCGGGTAGCTCCACGTGACGTAGACGCTCACCCGCCGCCGACCAGGGGCGTACGCGCGCGGCACGTGGTTCTGGTTGTACGTACGAGCGGTCCTGACCTCGCTCATCGCTTCTCCTGTCCGCGGCGGCACGCCCTCCCGAAAGCCGGATCTCACTGCAATTGGTCGAGCATCTCCGACAACGCGTTCTTGATCCGCAGAGCCTTCTTGATCTCATCGGCCGTGACGAACGGATACTCTCCGTACTCGATGAAGCTCGGGCAATGGTGCGCGCGTACGAACCTGATGAACGCCTCGGGGTTGGTCCTCCAGTCCTCCGGGAATCCTTCGAGGTTCTCGAAGGCCGTGCTGACCCCCGCCCTGCCGAAAAGAGCGATGGCGTCCTCGGTGTATCTGTCGAAATCGGTGTCGAAGATCCCCTGGTACATGAAACGGGTGTCGTCGTCGAAGAGCACCCAGCGCAGATAGTGCAACTTCAGCGGCGCCAGAAGGTACGGGTCCCCCTCCAGCGCCTTGGCCAGGGTATGGCCGTACTCGCGCATCGCCTCGGCCCGGCCTGGTTTGACCTTCGCGACGATCGTGAATCCGTAGCACGCCGGTGTCTTCGGGAAGACGGGGCCGTACTTGCCCTGTTCGAGGTCCGTTTCCTTGGGGAGAACGGCTGCCTGCGGCTTGATCTCCATCTCGCCCCCTCCCGCCTCCTGCTCGGCGGGGGAACACCTCTTCATGCTCCCACGCGGCCGCCCGATCCGCCTCATGAGCGGTGCTGTGCGCCAAGCACCGGCAGCGGTGGCGGACGTCTCGGCGTGGGGATCGGCCGGGCACCGGGCCCGCACGCGTCGTCGCGGGCGCGCTCGCGCCGAGGAGTGCCGGTACCACGCAGAGCTTGTCGGCGTGACACACCCGTGGTTACCTCGGGTAAGTCCCCGTGTGGAGCAAGAAGAAGGAACTACCGTGCCCTCTCCGCCCGCCACGCGCCCTCCCCCGAACCAGCCACGTCCCGGCCCGCCGGCGCCTGTGGGCGTCCCGCGCCGCAGCGCTCCCCCACAGCCGGTTTCCCCCTCACCCTCCCGAAGGACATCGTGAAGAAAACACTCCTGGGGGCCGTGCTTGCCGTGGCCTTCCTGGCCGCCGGCACACCGGCGGCGCCCGCCTCCGCGACCGGGCCCGCCCCGGCGGCCCCCGCCCCCACCGACAGCTGGCGACCGCCCCTCAGCACCCGGGGGCGGTACATCGTCGACGCGAACGGTGACCGGTTCAAGCTCAAGTCCGCCAACTGGCAGGGGGCTCAGGGCTCGTGGAACGGATCGGGCGACATCGCCGAACCCGCGAACCACCACGACGCCGAGAAGTCCGACCAGCTGCCCCTCGGCCTCGACCGTGTGCCCCTGCACACGATCCTCGCCGACTTCCGCGCCGTCGGCATCAACAGCATCCGCCTGCCCTTCTCCAACGAGATGCTCCACGACCAGCGCCCCGTCCCCGACGCCTCGGTCGCGGCCAACCCCCGGCTCCGGGGGCGTACCCCGCTCCAGGTCTTCGACGCCGTGATCGACGCCACGACCGCCGAGGGCTTCGCCGTCGTGCTCAACAACCACACCAACACCTCCCGTTTCTGCTGCGGCCTCGATGGCAATGAACGCTGGAACACCAGCCAGTCCACCGCCCAGTGGGAGGCCGACTGGCTGTTCCTCGCCAAGCGCTACAAGGACAACAAGCGAGTCGTCGGTGCCGACCTCTACAACGAGGTCCGGCGCACCGTCACGGACGACGCCAACTGGGGGTGGGGCGACGACCACGACTGGTGGAACGCCACCCAGCACCTCGGCGACCGTCTCCTCACCGAGGCCAACCCCGACCTTCTCGTGGTCGTCGAGGGCATCAACTGGCAGGGCATCCCGGTCGACGGGCTCCCCCACCGGCGGCCCACCCTGGAACCGGTCCGCACCCTCTCCCACACGCTCGTCGCTTCGGACAAACTCGTCTACTCGGCCCACTTCTACGGCTACACCGGACCGCACCACACCGGCGCCACCGGCACCGGCGAGACGCATGACCCGCGCTACCAGGAACTGCCGCGCGACGAGCTGTTCGCCACCCTGCGCCGTCAGGCCCTCTACGTCGCCGCTGACACCGGGCAGCACTACACCGCCCCCGTCTGGATCAGCGAGTTCGGCATCGGCGCCGACGAGACCAGTCCCCAGGCGCGGGCCTGGTTCGGCAACTTCGTCGACCACCTGATCACCGGCGACACGGACTTCGCCTACTGGCCGCTCGTCGGCTTCACCGGACACGGTCGCTGGAAGCTGCTCGATTACGACCCCCAGGGGCACCGCTCCGGCATCCTCGACGGCGGCGACTGGCGCGCCGCCGACTGGCACCGGCTTGTCACCGCCCCCGGCAGGACCGGTCAGGTACCGGCAGCCGATACCTGGGACATGCTGAACCTCGACCACGCCGACGCCGTGCAGTCGCTCCGCGTACGCGCCGGCGGCGACTGGGACCCGGGGGCCCGCAAGGGCGTGTGCCCGGACGGCCAGCGGCTCGTCGGCCTCTCCCACCGCGACGGCCGCGGCCTCTGCACGGACGCGGGCGCACCCCGGCTCCCCTCACCCACCGGGGGGTTCACCGTCGTCAAGGACGAGCGGAACGCGCAGGAGGGCGACTGGGCCGTCGGCCACACCAAACTCAGCTGTCCCCAGGGACAGTTCATGACCGGCTACAGCGTCCGCGGCCAAGCCGTTTCGGGCGTCCTGTGCGCCGCCGCCTCCCGCCCCCTGCCGGCGAGCGGCCGCGCCCTCTGGTTCGACCGCGGCGACAACCGCCCGGCCGGTGACCCCGGTGGGGAGTTCGCCGAGGGGAACTACAAGGGCCAGTGCGGCACCACGGAGTACGTCGCCGGGATCGCCTTCACCGGCGCGTGGCTGAAGGGCGAGACCCCCGATGCGGTGCTCTGCCGCCCGCTGTAGCACCACGGCGCGACGTCCGTGTCCGGCGGGCCCACGTTCCTCCGTCAGGAAGGCTCCCCTACCCCCCGGTACAGCTCCTTCGCGATGATGGAGCGTTGTACCTCGGTGGCGCCCTCGTAGATGCGGGGGGCGCGGACCTCGCGGTAGAGGTGTTCCAGGAGGTGGCCGCGGTGGAGGGCGCGGGCGCCGTGGATCTGGACCGCGGCGTCGACGACGTACTGGGCGGTCTCGGTTGCCAGGAGTTTGGCCATCGCGGCGCGTCGGGGGACGTCCGGTGCGCCGTTGTCGTACGCGGCGGCGGCCGCGTAGACGAGGAGGCGGGCGGCCTCGGTGCGGGTGGCCATCTCGGCGAGTTGGTGGCCGACGGACTGGAGGTCCTTGAGGGGGCCGCCGAAGGCGGTGCGCCGGCCGGCGTGTGCCAGGGCGGCGTCCAGCGCGGCCTGGGCCATGCCGACCGCGAACGCGCCCACGCTGGGGCGGAAGAGGTTCAGGGTGCGCATGGCGACGGCGAAGCCGCCGTTCACCGGGCCGAGGAGGTCGGCGCGGGTCACCGGGACGGCGTCCATGACCAGGGTGCCGATCGGGTGCGGGCTGAGCATGTCCAGGTGTTCGCCGCTCAGTCCGGGGCGCCCGGCGGGGACGAGGAAGGCGGTCACACCGCGGGCGCCGTCCGGGCCGGTGCGGGCGAAGACGGTGGTGAAGTCGGCCTCCGGGGCGTTGGAGATCCAGCGTTTCTCGCCGGTCAGCCGCCAGGCGCCGGGGCCGTCCGGTTCGGCGGCGAGGGTGAGCGCGGCGGCGTCGGAGCCGGCGCCCGGCTCGCTCAGCGCGAAGGCCGCGACGGCGCGCCCGGCGACCACGTCGGGCAGCCAGTGGTCCCGCTGCTCGGGGGTGCCCGCCTGGACGAGCGGGTGGGTGCCCAGGCCCTGGAGGGCGAGGGCGGTCTCGGCCTCGGTGCACTCCTGGGCGAGGGACTCGCGCAGCAGGCAGAGGTCCAGGGCACGCGGGTCGCCGTTCCCGGGGAAGAGGCGGCGCAGCAGGCCGAGTTCGCCGAGGGCGGTGACGAGGGGGCGGTTGACGCGGCCGGGGGTGCCTTGGTGCGCCAGGGGGCGCAAGGTGTCGGCGGCGAGGGCGCGCAGTTGGGCGCACCACTGCTGTTCCTGCGGTCCCAGCGCGAATGCGGTCACGAGGCGGCTCCCTGGTGGCGGTCCTCTATCGCGGTCTGTTGACTGCCGTCACCAACACGTTACGCTGACGACGGATCCGTACGGCAGTCCCCGACCGGTCCTCGCGCCGGCCGGACCGGTCCCGAGGCCGGTCCGCCCGGTCCCGTCCCGGCCTGAGCAGCCCGTCAGCCCGAATCTCCCTCGGCCGGACGCCGGCCGACTCGGCGCAAGGGGGCACATCCGCCATGGAGTTACGGCCTTCGGCCCATGCCGACACCTTCACCCGCGACCGGCTGCCGCCGCCCTCCCAGTGGCCCCGGCTGACCGACCTGGGCTACCCCGACCGGCTCAACTGCGGCACCGAACTGCTGGACGGCACCATCGCCCGCCACGGCCCCGACCGCCCCGCCTTCCGGGACGAGCACGGCACGGTCTGGTCGTACGGGCAGCTGCGCACCCGTGTCGACGCCCTCGCGCACACACTCACCGGCCGGCTGGGCGTCCGCCCCGGCAACCGGGTGCTGCTGCGCGGCCCCACCTCGCCCTGGCTGGCGGCGTGCTGGCTCGCCGTCATGAAGGCGGGCGCGGTGGCGGTGACCGTCCTGGCCGGCCAGCGGCCGCGCGAACTGGCCACGCTCTGCGACATCGCACGGGTGCGGCACGCGCTGTGCGACCACCGCTCGGTGGCGGACCTGGCCGCGGCCGCCGTGCCCGGCCTGCGCATCACCCCGTTCGGCGGGGACGGCGCGGACGATCTGCGGCGGCTGGCCAAGGGCGCGTCCGGGCCGTACCGGGCGGTGCCGACGTCCGCCGACGATGTCGCGCTGATCGCCTTCACCTCGGGGACGACCGGCCGCCCCAAGGGCTGTCTGCACTTCCATCGCGATGTGCTCGCCATCGCCGACACCTTCTCCGCGCGGGTGCTGCGGCCGCGCCCGGACGATGTGTTCGCGGGCAGTCCGCCGCTCGGTTTCACCTTCGGGCTCGGCGGTCTGGTCGTCTTCCCGCTGCGGGCCGGGGCCTCGGCGTACCTGGCCGAGTGGCGGGGCACCGAGCGGCTGCTCGCCGATGTCGCGGCGCACCGCGTCTCGGTGCTGTTCACCGCGCCGACCGCCTACCGGGCGATGCTGCCGCGGCTGGACCGGTACGACACCTCGTCGCTGCGCCGCTGTGTGTCCGCGGGGGAGAACCTTCCGGCCGGGACGTGGCGTGCCTGGTACGAGGCGACCGGGCTGCGGATCATCAACGGGATCGGCGCGACGGAGATGCTGCACATCTTCCTGTCGGCCGCCGACGACGCGGTCCGGCCGGGCACCCTGGGCGTCCCGGTGCCCGGTTTCACGGCGCGGGTGGTGGACGCGGACGGCCGCCCGGTGCCGGACGGCGAACCGGGGCTGCTCGCCGTACAAGGGCCGACGGGCTGCCGTTATCTGGCCGACGAACGGCAGACCACATATGTGAGGGGCGGCTGGAACCTCACCGGGGACACCTGTGTCCGGGACGCCGACGGGTACTTCCGGTACGTCGCCCGCGCCGACGACATGATCGTCTCGGCGGGGTACAACATCGCGGGTCCCGAGGTGGAGGAGGCGCTGCTGCGTCATCCGGACGTGGCCGAGGTGGCGGTGGTCGGGCGGCCCGACGAGGAGCGCGGGCAGCGGGTCGTGGCGCATGTGGTGCTGCGGGAGGGGGTGGCGCCGGGTGAGGAGACGGCCGACGCGCTGCGCTCCTTCACCAGGTCGGCCATCGCGTCGTACAAGTGCCCGCGGGAGTTCGTCTTCCACGGCGCGCTGCCGCGGACGCCCACCGGGAAGCTCCAGCGGTTCCGGCTGCGGGACGCCCCGGCGGAGGGCGGTACGGACACGGGGTGACGGTGCGTCGGGCCGGTCGCTCCGCCCGCGGGTCCCGGCCCGCCCTCTCCCCTCCTGTCGGAGGGCCGGACGGGACCCGCGCGGCGTTGTGTGCCGGCGCGTCGGCACACGGGTGGCAGGACCGGAGGGGCGCCCGGCGGCACGGCGCGCGGTGGCGTAGGGCGCGCGCCGTACGGCACTCCCCCTGACGCCCCGTAAGCCCCCGCCCGTGCTCCCCGAAGCCCCCCTTTTGCCGGCACCCCGGATCGTGCGCCGGCGGGACGCCCCGCGACGGGGCACGCCCCGGGCGTCCGCGCCCCCCTGCGCGCAGACGCCCCGATCACCCTCGGGTGATCCTTCCCCCCGTGACCCCCCTCGGGCCCTGTGACCACCGCGCCCCCGCGGCGGCCACCGGCACCGGCTTCCCCCTCCGGTGCCTGCACCGGTTCCCCCGGCACCGACGCCCCCGTCGCTGCCGTCCGGTGCGGTCGGTCAGCGGCGGCGGCGCTGGGGTGCCACCGCCGCGGTCTGGCGCGGCCTGGCGGCGGCGATGACCGAGACGACGTCCTTGAAGGTGCTGCACATCCGGGTGCCCGCGACGCCGGCCAGCTCCCCGAAGCTGCCGACGCCGTAGGTGACCGCGACCGGCTCCATGCGCGCCGTCACCGCCATCCGCATGTCCTCCACGGTGTCCCCCACGTACGCGCTCTCCCAGGCGGCGACCCCCAGCCGGCCGACCGCCCGCAGCACCATCTCGGGATGCGGCTTGCCGCGCCGGACCATGTCCTGGCCGATGACCGGGCCGACCAGGTCGCGGATGCCCATCACGTCCAGCAGGGCCTCGGCGCTGCGGGTCGTCTTGGACGTGGCGACGGCCAGCTGGACGCCGTGGGCGCGCAGCGCGGACAGGCCCGCGGTCACGCCCGGGAAGAGCAGCTGCGCCCCCTGGCAGAGCACTTCGTAGGCGAAGAGTTCGCGGTAGCGGGAGATGGCGGCCAGCACCGCCGGGTCGTCCTCGGGCTTGCCCAGCAGCCGTCCGAAGGCGGGGCCCGGCGGCTTGCCGACCGCGGACGCCGCCTGCCGCGCGGTCACCGAGCTGCCCTGCTCGGCGGCCACCTTGACGAGGAGTTTGCTGATGGCCGGGAGGGTGTTCGCCAGGGTGCCGTCCAGGTCGAAGACGGCTGCCCTGATCGTCTCGCTGCCGGCGCCCCTTACGCCTCTCACAGGACGTTCGCCGACTTCCGCTGATACGCGCATGTCTGGTGACCTTTCCGGATTCCGATGGGTGCTGGCTCTGGGGAGCGTCGCCGGCCCGGCTGGTTCGGGCGGCCCGCGGTCGAGACCGACGGTGGCAGAGGCGGTCTCGCCGGGGCGTGCCACTGTCCAAAGGCGGTACGCGACCGTCGCGGCGGTTGTCGGAAGGGACCGTCCCGTTTACCGCCTTCGCAGATTTAAAAACCGTCTGCGCTGTTTGTCAATGCACCCCTGTACCGCCCTCGTCCCCCCTCCGAAAACCTTGGCATCCCTGCGGTACAGGGCATGCGCGCGAGGCGGCGGGTAGGGCCGAAAGGGCCGCCCAGGGGCCCGTATACGACGTCGCGGAACGCATCTCGGCCATTCGCCGGAAGCATAGCGAACCGCATGGTTGGTTTTCTCTGTACACTGCACGAGCTTGCCAGCCGTACGAGAGACGGGACGGACACCGTGCCCACGCAGCATCGCGCCATCCAGAGCCGCCAGGCGCTCATCCGCTCTGCCGCAGAGACCTTTCTGGAGAAGGGGGTGCCCGCCGCCGGCATGGTCGAGATCAGCCGCCGGGCCCGCCTGAGCAAGGGCGCGCTCTACTTCCACTTCACGTCGAAGGACGAGCTGACCCTCGCGGTACGTGATGCGGCCCTCGCCACGCTGGAGCAGGTGGAGGATGTGCTGATCCGTTCGCCGCGGCCGTTGCGGGACGCGGTACGGGAGTTCGCCGCCGTGCTGTTCCGGCGGGTGACGGACGACGTGGTGCTGCGCGCCGGGCTGCGGCTGCGGCCGGAGACCGCGCCGGGTCTCGGCATCACCGCCCTGGAGCGGCGCTGGTACGCGCTCTTCCTCGACAAGGCGATGACCCAGGGCACCGACGGTCCGCCGGCGTCGGACGCCGAACCGCGACGCACGGCGCAGCTGCTGACCTCCGTGGTGGTGGGTCTGCTGCACCTGGGGTGCGAGGAACCGGAGTGGTGGGACGACGCGGCGCTGGCCGATGTGTGGTCGCTGCTGCCGGTCACGCCCGCGGCGAGCGTCCCCGCCCCGGCCCCCGCGGTCGGCTGAGCGGGCGGGCGGTCCGGCGGACGCCGGGCCGCCCTCGCTCCGGGCAGGCCCGGCTCACAGCTCCACGAGCACCGCGCCGATGTGCTCACCGCGCGTCAGCTCGCACAGCGCGCGCGGCGCCTGCTCGATCCCCCGCAGCGTCACATGCGGGAAGGTGAGGCTGCCGTCGCGCAGACCGCGGCCGAACTCCCGGGTCCACTCCGCGGGAAGGTCGGGGTGGGCGTGCAGCCCGAAGCCGCGCAGGGTGATCCGGCGGGCGATGAGCGTCCCGGCGTCGAAGGTGACCGGGGAGTACGTACCGCCGTCCCCGCCGAGCTGGGTGGCGAGCGCGCCGACGAGGGCGAAGCGGGCGTCGGCGCGGGCCACCGCGAGGGCGGCGGCGAGCTGCTCGCCCGCGACGGTGTCCAGCAGGACGTCGATGCCGTCGGGCGCGGCCGCGCGCAGCTGCTCCTCGAACGGTCCGGCGCCGCGGACCACGACCGCGTCGTAG
>NZ_JCANQV010000194.1:0-11312 GCF_059553635.1 Candidatus Streptomyces philanthi | reverse complement strand
CGGACCGGACCTGGTGTCTCGGAATGAAGAAAGCCGTGGCAGTGTTACGAACGATGCACCCCGCGCCCGCGGGGACGGTTCCGCAGATACCGAGCAACGGAGTTCCCGTGTCGCTGCCACCCCTGGTCGAGCCCGCTTCGGAGCTCACCGTCGACGAGGTCCGCAGGTACTCCCGCCACCTGATCATCCCCGACGTCGGGATGGACGGGCAGAAGCGGCTGAAGAACGCCAAGGTGCTGTGCGTCGGCGCCGGCGGCCTGGGGTCCCCCGCCCTCATGTACCTCGCCGCGGCCGGCGTCGGCACCCTGGGCATCGTGGAGTTCGACGAGGTCGACGAGTCCAACCTCCAGCGCCAGGTCATCCACAGCCAGGCCGACATCGGCCGCTCCAAGGCGGAGTCCGCCAAGGACACGGTGCTGGGCATCAACCCCTACGTCACCGTCAACCTCCACCAGGAGCGCCTGGACTCCTCCAACGTCCTGGAGATCTTCGGGCAGTACGACCTCATCGTCGACGGCACCGACAACTTCGCCACCCGCTACCTCGTCAACGACGCCTGCGTCCTGCTGAACAAGCCCTACGTCTGGGGCTCGATCTACCGCTTCGACGGCCAGGCATCGGTGTTCTGGAGCGAGCACGGCCCCTGCTACCGCTGCCTGTACCCGGAGCCCCCGCCCCCCGGCATGGTGCCCTCCTGCGCCGAGGGCGGCGTCCTCGGCGTGCTGTGCGCCTCCGTCGGCTCCATCCAGGTCACCGAGGCCATCAAGCTGCTGGCCGGCGTCGGCGACCCGCTCGTCGGCCGGCTGATGATCTACGACGCGCTGGAGATGACCTACCGCCAGGTCAAGGTCCGCAAGGACCCGGGCTGCGCGGTCTGCGGCGAGAACCCCACCGTCACCGAACTGATCGACTACGAGGCGTTCTGCGGCGTCGTCTCCGAGGAGGCCCAGGAGGCCGCCGCCGGCTCGACGATCACTCCCCAGCAGCTCAAGGAGTGGATCGACGGCGACGAGAAGATCGAGATCATCGACGTCCGGGAGCCCAACGAGTACGAGATCGTCTCGATCCCCGGCGCCCGCCTGGTCCCCAAGAACGAGTTCCTGATGGGCACCGCCCTCCAGGACCTCCCGCAGGACCGCAAGATCGTCCTGCACTGCAAGACCGGCGTCCGCTCCGCCGAGGTCCTCGCCGTCCTCAAGTCCGCGGGCTTCGCCGACGCCGTCCACGTCGGCGGCGGCGTCATCGGCTGGGTCCACCAGATCGAGCCGCACAAGCCCGTCTACTGATCACCCACGACATACGGAAGGCGCCGTCCCGCTCCCCGGCGGGCCGGCGCCTTCGACGTTCCCGGACCGCTCAGATCTGGCCCTTGCGCTGGAGATACGTGAACGCCAGCCAGCCAGGCAGCACCGGCAGCCAGAACACCATCAGCCGGAACAGCAGCACCGCGGGGAAGGCGATGTCCGCCTGGAGCCCGGCCAGCGTCAGCGCGGTGATCAGCGCGCCCTCGACCGCGCCCACACCACCCGGGGTGGGCGCCGCCGACCCCAGCGCGTTGCCCGCCAGGAACGCCACCGCGATCGTCGCGTAGGTGACCTGGTCGCCACCGCCGAGCGCCCGGATCGACGCGTCCAGGCACATCACGTTCGCGCCCGTCAGCAGCACCATCCCGCCGATACCGGTGATCAGCTTCCGCGGCCGCTGGAGGATGTCCAGCATCCGCGGCACCACCCCGGCGAACAACGACCGCACCCGCGTCACCACGAACTTCCGCAGCGCCGGCACCGCCGTCACCACCAGCGCCAGCACCGCCGCCGTCAGCAGACCCGCGATCACCGTCCGCGACGGCGCCAACTGCTCGCCCGTGCTCTGCGTCCCCGTCAGATAGCCGAACGTCAGCAGCAACAGGACATGACTGCCCAGCCCGAACAGCTGGGACGCGCCGACACTCGCCACCGCGTGCCCCGGCCGCACCCCCGCACGCTGGAGGAACCGCGTGTTCAGCGCGACACCGCCGACCGCCGCCGGCGCCACCAGCTTCACGAAGTCCCCCGCGACCTGCGCCAGCACCGTCCGCCAGAACGACACCTTCTCCGTCACGAACCCCAGCAGGCTCATCGCCGCCGCGAGGTAGGTGAACAGCGAGAAGAACAACGCCACCAGCACCCACACCCACTGCGCCCGGCTGATCACCTCACCCAGATCGAAGTGGGTCAGCTGGGACAACAGCAGATACGCGGCGAACGCCCCCGCGATCCAACTGATCAGAATCCGCGGACTCAGCCGCTCCAACCGGGCCGGCTCGATCACCGCCGTCGGCCGCACCAGCAGCACCTGCCGCCGGATCTGCGAGAGCAGATCCTCCTCCCGCGCCTCCTCCGACGCCTCGTACAACGCCCGCTTCTCGGCACTCTTCTCCGCGCTGCGCATCGCCCGCAGCGCCTTGCGGTCCTTCGGACCGGCCGCCGCCAGCGCCTCCCGGGCCTCCTTCGCCGCCTGCGACGCCGCCAGCACCGCCTCCCGCTCCCGCGCGGCACGCTCCCGCGCCAGCTGCCGCAGCGTCGCCCGCGTCGTCCGGCTCAACGCGATCGGCTGGAGCAGCGGCAGACTGTCGGCCACCGCGTCCGGGCCCAGCACCTCCACCGCCGCCGCGACCGCGCGCTCCGCGCCGACCCGCAGCCCGAACGTCGTCAGCAACTGGGCGATGTCCATCAGCAGCACCAGATCGCCCGCCGCGATCTCCCCGCCCCGCAGCTCCGTCAGCACCACATCGCCGGAACGATCCACCAGCAGCGCGTCCCCCACCAGCCTGCGGTGCGCGATCCGCCGCGACTGCAACGCCTCCACCTGCCGCCACGCACTGTGCATCAGCGCGTCGGTGATCTCCTCGTCCGCCAGCCTGTCCAGCCGCCGCCCGCCGATGTGCTCGTACACCAGCATCACCGCGTCCGGACCCAGCTCCGACGTCGCGATCAGCTTCGGGGCACTCGCCCCCGCCGCGATCGCCGCGTACGCCAGCAGCGCCTCCTGCTCCAGCGCCTGCCGCAGCGACTGGAGACTGCGCCGCTGGTTGATGCCGCGCAGCGACAGCCGCCGCCACACCCGGTAGAAGAACCCCTGCGCCTGCTGCTCCCGGTCGACGACGGTCACATCGATCGGCGGGCCGTCCTCCAGCGTGACGAGATAACGGCGGCCCCGGTCGGAATGCTCGGGATGATCAGGATTGGTCAGGTCCTCGGCGCGCAGCGCGCTCACCGGGTGGAAACCGACCCGCCGCAGACCGGCGAGCAGATGCTGACCCGTGGGGCGCACATTCGGCGAGCCGACCGCGTAGAGCGTGCCGAACGCCACCGTCCAGCCGATCAGCACCGTCGTGATGATCGCGAACGGGGTGGAGTAGTTGCCGACCAGCACCGCGAACGCTTCCATCAGCAGCACGCACCACATCGCGATCCGCCAGCGCGGCCGCCGCGACATCCCCACCGCCGTCATGTACGCGATGACCGGCGCGAGGTAACTGTGCACCGGCGCGGACAGGGAACCGTTCGCCAGAGGCTGCATCAGCGCCTCCCGCGTCGACTGCGGCGCCGCCTGTGCCACCCACAGATCCGTCGCCAGCGACACCCCGTGCGCCAGCACCGCCGCCAGCACACCGTCCGCGATCCGCAGCCCGTCCCGCTTGATCAGCCGCTCCACCGCGAACACCACCGGCACGATCAGCACCAGGATGCTCGACGCCAGACCCGTGAAGTTGATCAGCAGCCGCGGGACCTGGCCCGCGCTCTCACCGATGTCGTTCTTCAGACCCTCGGTCGTGCCCTGCGCGAACGTCGCCAGCGCCACCACCAGCGCGATCCCCGCGATACCCAGCAGCAGCCGCAGCAGATCGGACGGACGGTGCACCCGCGCGGGCAGCAACGGCTCATCACCCGACACCCGGTCCACATGGAACTCGGCGCCCACGAACTCCTCGCCCTCGTGCGCCGCGCGGTGCGACCCCGTCCGGGGCACACCACGGCCCTCACCGGCCGCCGCGGACACTCCCTCCGGCCGCTCGGGCCGGGTGTGCTCCGCGTCCGGCTGCCGCCCGGCGCGCGGCGTGTGCTCCCGCCGCCGGCGCGTGTGCTGCCGCCCCTGCTCGTCGTACCGCTCGCTGTGCGCGGGCGCTGGGGGCCCTTCCGGCCTCTTAGACGCCTCGGGTCGTTCGGCCTTCTTGATCGTGCTCGCCTTTTCGGTCGCGGAGGCCGTGGCCGGCTTCCGTTGCTGCTTCCCCCGTGGTGCCTCACGCCGCCGGTACCCGCGCCGACTGCGCGGGGCGGCACCCGGCATGGGGCCCTCGGGTGCGCCGCCCTCCGGCGGAGGCGCCGCGCCCTGCTGCCCGGACCTTCCTTCCTGCTCGCGTATCACCGGTCACCGCCCACGATGGTGGCACGGCCGGGCCGCGGCGGAGGGCATCAGGGTGCATTTCGACGACCCGGGAAGCGGAACACCCGCCGCCGGACGGGACCCGGCCCGCTCCCTTCCCATCATCCCCGCCCCGCCCGCCGACGCGTCCCCGCGACCGGCACACCGTTGTCGGCGGCATACGGCAGGATGGACCGAATGAGTGGGACCGGAGCAGCGGCAGACCACCCGACCGGGGCCGACGGCGCGGGAGAACTGCCCGCGGACGCGGAACGGGTCCTCGACGTCGTCGAGCTGATCCCGCCCGGCCGCGTGATGACCTACGGCGACATCGCCGAATGGCTCGACGAGGACGACACCGGCCGACGCCTGGGACCCCGGCAGGTCGGACGCGTCATGGCGCTGTACGGCGCCGCCGTGCCCTGGTGGCGCGTGGTGCGCGCCGACGGCGCACTGCTGCCCGGCAGCGAACGGCGCGCCCTCGCGCACTACCGCGAGGAGGGCACCCCCCTCCGGGACGCCTCCCGCACCGGCCAGGGCTCCCTGCCCCGCCTCGACATGCGCCGCGCCCGCTGGGACGGCCACGGACCCACGGCGCACCCCTGACCCGGCGCACGCCCCCCGGCGGCCGGCCTTCCCGCCACGGGGCCCGTCCGGCGTAAGGTCGGCCACTGCGGCCACCACCGCGACGGCCCCCGGCACACCGGAGGCCACCCGGCACGGCCTCACCGACCGCACCACGAACAGCACCTCCCCCAGGACCGGCGAACCACGTGAGTTCCTCCTTCTCGGACATCCCGCCGCAGCGGCCGCAGCCGTCCACGGCCCGGCGGGACACCCCCGGGACATACCGGCTGGTACGCACCGCGCCGGGCCCCGCGGACCCTCCTGCCTTGGACGCCGACCAGCGCGCCGTGGTTGACCACCGGCACGGCCCCCTCCTCGTCCTCGCCGGACCCGGCACCGGCAAGACCACCACCCTCGTCGAGTCCGTCGCCCACCGCATCCGCACCGGCGCCGACCCCGCACGCCTCCTCGTCCTCACCTTCAGCCGCAAGGCCGCCACCGCCCTCCGCGACCGGCTCGCCGCCCGCCTCGGCGGCGGCGCCCTGCCCCAGGCCACCACCTTCCACTCCTTCTGCTACGCCCTGGTCCGCGCCCACCAGGACGCCGACCTCTTCGCCGACCCGCTGCGCCTGCTCTCCGGCCCCGAACAGGACCTCGTCGTCCGCGAGCTGCTCGCCGGCCAGGCCGACCTCGCCGGCGCCGGACGCGACCGCGCCGCCTGGCCCGACGACCTCCGCGCCTGCCTGACCACCCGCGGCTTCGCCGACGAGGTCCGCGCCGTCCTCGCCCGCAGCCGCGAACTCGGCCTCGGCCCCGACGCCCTCGCCGCCTTCGCCCGCCGCACCGGCCGCCCCGACTGGGGCGCCGCCGCCGCCTTCCTCGCCGAATACCTCGACGTCCTCGACGCCCAGGGCGTCCTCGACTACGCCGAACTCGTCCACCGCGCCGTCCTGCTCACCCGGCGCCCCGAAACCGCCGCCCGGCTCGCCAACGCCTACGACGCCGTCTACGTCGACGAGTACCAGGACACCGACGCCGCCCAGGTCCGCCTGCTGCGGGCACTCGCCGGCACCCCCGGCCGCACCCTCGTCGCCTTCGGCGACCCCGACCAGTCCATCTACGCCTTCCGCGGCTCCGACCTCAACGGCATCCTCGACTTCCCCACGACCTTCCCCCGTGACGACGGCAGCCCCGCCCCGGTCACCGTCCTGCGCACCAACAGGCGCGCCCGCACCACCGTCCTGGACGCCACCCGGCAGCTCACCCGGCGCATGCCCCTCACCCGCCTCCCGGCCCGCACCGTCCGCGCCCACCGCGAACCCACCGCCGTACACGACGGCGGCCGCGTCGACGTCTTCACCTACCCGACACCCGGCACCGAACTCGACAACATCGCCGACATCCTGCGCCGCGCCCACCTGGAGGACCAGGTGCCCTGGAGCGAGATGGCCGTCCTCGTACGCGCCGGCGCACGCTCCATACCCGGCGTCCGCCGCGCCCTGACCTCCGCCGGCGTCCCCCTCGACATCGACGGCGACGACCTGCCCCTCCGCCACGAACCCGCCGTCGCCCCCCTGCTCACGGCCCTGCGCACAGCGGCACGGGCCGCGCTGGCGGGGGAGGGCACGGGCCGGGGCGAGGGGGACGGTGACGGGCAGGAGGACGGTGTTTCCGGGGGCGGTGCGGGGCCTGCGGGGGAGTCCGGCGGTTCTCCGGAGGGGGGTACGCCGGGCGACGTCCCCGGAGTGGGGGCCGCGGGGCAGCCCGACGGCTCCTCGGAGGGCGATACGCCGGGCGACATCCCCGGTGCGGAGCCGACGGGAGAGTCCGACGGCTCCCCGGAGAACGGCACCCCCGGAGCGGCCCCTGGGGGACAGCCCGACAACCCCCCGGCAACCGCCCCGCCGCAGAACGCCCCCGAGGACCACACCCCCGCCCTCGACGCCGAAACCGCCCTCACCCTGCTCTCCTCCCCCCTCGGCGGCATGGACCCCGCCGACCTGCGGCGCCTCGGCCGCGCCCTGCGCGAGGAGGAACGGGCCGCCGGAGTCACCACCCCCCGCCCCTCCGACCAGCTCATCGCCCGCGCCCTCGCCGAACCCGAGCGCCTGACCACCCACGACCCGGCGTACGCCCGCGGCGCGCAGACCCTCGGCGCGCTGCTGCGCACCGCCCGCGACCTGCTCGCCTCCGGAGGCACCGCCGAACAGGCCCTGTGGGAACTGTGGAACGGCACCACCTGGCCGCAGCGCCTGGAGCGCGCCGCCCGCCGCGGCGGCGCCGCCGGCCGCAACGCCGACCGCGACCTCGACGCCGTCGTCGCCCTCTTCGAGACCGCCGCCCGCGCCGAGGAACGCACCGGCGGCCGCGGCGCCCTCAACTTCCTGGAGGAACTCGACGCCCAGGACATCGCCGCCGACACCCTCACCCCCCGCACCACCCGCCCCGACGCCGTCCGCCTGATGACCGCCCACCGCGCCAAGGGCCTCGAATGGCGCCTCGTCGTCGTCGCCGGCGTCCAGGAAGGGCTCTGGCCCGACCTGCGCCGCCGCGGCTCCCTCCTGGAGGCCGACCGCATCGGCCGCGACGGCCTCGCCGAACCCCTGCCCCAGGCCGCCCTCCTCGCCGAGGAACGCCGCCTCTTCTACGTCGCCGCCACCCGCGCCCGCGACCGCCTCGTCGTCACCGCCGTCAAGGCCGCGGCCGACGACGGCGACCAGCCCTCCCGCTTCCTCACCGAACTCGGCGTCACCCCCCAGGACGTCACCGGACGCCCCCGCCGCCCCCTGTCCGTCGCCGCCCTCGTCGCCGAACTCCGCGCCACCACCGTCGACCTCGCCGCGAGCCCCGCCCTCCGCGACGCCGCCGCCCGCCGCCTCGCCCGCCTCGCCGCCCTGGAGGGCGACGACCACACCGCCCTCGTCCCCGCCGCCCACCCCGACACCTGGTGGGGCCTGCACGAACCCACCCACAGCACCGTCCCCCTCCGCGACCGCGACCGGCCCGTCACCCTCTCCGGCAGCGCCCTCGACCAGCTCGCCCGCACCTGCGCCCTCCAGTGGTTCCTCGGCCGCGAGGTCAAGGCCGAACCCCCCGCCACCGCCGCCCAGGGCTTCGGCAACGTCGTCCACGTCCTCGCCGACGAGGTCGCCTCCGGCCGCACCCCCGCCGACCTCGCCGTCCTGCGCGAACGCCTCGACTCCGTCTGGGACGCCCTCGCCTTCGACGCCCCCTGGAAGTCCCGCCAGGAGAAGGAGAACGCCCGCGCCGCCCTGGAACGCTTCCTCCACTGGCACGTCAAGGAACGCGACCTCCACCACCGCGACCCCGTCGCCACCGAAGCGGAATTCGACGTCACCCTCGAAGCCGGCGGCCACCAGGTCCGCATCCGCGGCAGCATCGACCACGTACGCCGCGACACCGACGGCCGCGCCTACGTCGTCGACTTCAAGACCGGCCGCACCAAACCCACCGGCCCCGAGGTCGACCGCCACCCCCAGCTCGCCGTCTACCAGCTCGCCGTCCGCGAAGGCGCCCTCGACGACGCGTTCGCCGGACAGCGCCCCGACAGCGGCGGCGCCCGCCTCGTCCACCTCCGCCTCGGCGCCCCCCGCAAGGACGGCGGCGACACCCTGCCCGCCGAACAGACCCAGCAGCCCCTCGACGGCGCCTGGATCGGCGACCTCCTCGCCACCGCCGCCGGACGCGTCCTCGACGAACGCTTCACCCCCACCACCGGCCCCCACTGCACCCACTGCGCCTTCCGCGCCGCCTGCAGCGCCCGCCCCGAAGGACGCCACATCGTCGAATGACCGCGACCGCGATGTCAGCGGCTCCGGTTACGGTTTCCGGTGTGACCGCGCCCCTGACCGACCCCGAACAGCTCAAGGAGCTGCTCGGCATCCCCTTCACCCCGGAACAGACCGCCTGCATCACCGCGCCGCCCGCCCCGCAGGTCATCGTCGCCGGAGCCGGCTCCGGCAAGACCACGGTCATGGCCGCCCGCGTCGTCTGGCTGGTCGGCACCGGACAGGTCGCCCCGGAACAGGTCCTCGGCCTGACCTTCACCAACAAGGCCGCCGGCGAACTCGCCGAACGCGTCCGCACAGCCCTCCTCGCCGCCGGCGCCACCACCCCCGCCGACCTCCCCGGCCCTGACGAGCCCCCCGGCGAACCCCGCATCTCCACCTACCACGCCTTCGCCGGCCAGCTCCTCAAGGACCACGGCCTGCGCATCGGCCTCGAACCGGGCGCCCGCCTCCTCGCCGACGCCACCCGCTTCCAGCTCGCCGCCCGCGTCCTGCGCGCCGCCCCCGGCCCCTACCCCGCCCTCACCACCTCCCTCCCCACCCTCGTCGAGGACCTCCTCGCCCTCGACGCGGAACTCGCCGAACACCTCGTCGACCCCGACACCCTCCGCACCCACGACCACACCCTCCTCACCACCCTCGGCGACACCCCCCTCACCAACGCCGACCTGCGGAAAGTCCCCGACACCACCCGCGCCCGCCTCGAACTCACCGACCTCGTCACCGCCTACCGAGGCGAAAAACGCCGCCGCGAACTCCTCGACTTCGGCGACCAGATCGCCCTCTCCGCCACCCTCGCCACCACCCGCCCCGACGTCGGCCGCATCCTTCGCGACACCTACCGCGTCGTCCTCCTCGACGAATACCAGGACACCTCCGTCGCCCAGCGCCTCCTCCTCTCCGGCCTCTTCGGCACCGGCACCGGCCACCCCGTCACCGCCGTCGGCGACCCCTGCCAGGCCATCTACGGCTGGCGCGGCGCCTCCGTCGCCAACCTCGACGACTTCCCCACCCACTTCCCCCACGCCGACGGCACCCCCGCCCGCCGCTTCGCCCTCAGCGAGAACCGCCGCAGCGGCGGCCGCCTCCTCGACCTCGCCAACACCCTCGCCGCCCCCCTCCGCACCCGCCACGAAGGCGTCGAGGCCCTCCGCCCCGCCCCCGGCGCCGAACGCGACGGCACCGTACGCTGCGCCCTCCTCCCCACCCACGCCGAAGAACTCACCTGGCTCGCCGACCACCTCGCCCACCTCGTGAACACCGGCACCCCACCCGGCGAGATCGCCGTCCTCTGCCGCACCGCCGCCGACTTCCCCCGCATCCAGGGCGAACTCGTCGCCCGCGACCTCCCCGTCGAGGTCGTCGGCCTCTCCGGCCTCCTCCACCTCCCCGAGATCGCCGACCTCGTCGCCGTCTGCGAAGTCCTCCAGGACCCCACCGCCAACGCCGCCCTCGTCCGCCTCCTCATCGGCCCCCGCTGGCGCATCGGCCCCCGCGACCTCGCCCTCCTCGGCCGCCGCGCCCGCACCCTCGTCCACCACCCCGACACCACCGACGACCCCCACCAGCGCCTCGCCCGCGCCGTCGAAAGCACCGACCCCGCCGAAACCCTCTCCCTCGCCGACGCCCTCGACACCTTCCTCGACCCCCGCACACCCGACGACGGCCTCCCCTTCTCCCCCCAGGCCCGCCGGCGCTTCGCCCACCTCGCCGGAGAACTCCGCGACCTGCGCCGCTCCCTCGGCGACCCCCTCATGGACGTCCTCCACCGCGTCCTCGCCACCACCGGCCTCGACGTCGAACTCTCCGCCTCCCCCCACGCCCTCGCCGCCCGCCGCCGCGAAACCCTCGGCACCTTCCTCGACATCGCCGCCGGATTCGCCGCCAAACAAGGCGGCGCCGCCCTCGACGGCGACGCCACCCTCCTCTCCTTCCTCGGCTTCCTCCGCACCGCCGCCCGCCACGAAAAGGGCCTCGACAGCTCCCTCCCCGGTGGCGGCAACACCATCAAGGTCCTCACCGCCCACAAGTCCAAGGGCCTCGAATGGGACGTCGTCGCCGTCCCCGGCCTCGTCACCCGCCAGTTCCCCAGCGAACAGGCCCGCGACTCCTGGCTCACCCAGGCCAAGGTCCTGCCCCACGCCCTGCGCGGCGACGCCGCCACCCTCCCCGACGTCGACGAATGGACCGCCCGCGGCCTCAAGACCTTCAAGGAGGCGATGAAGGACCACCAGAAGACCGAGGAACTCCGCCTCGGCTACGTCACCTTCACCCGCCCCCGCACCCTCCTCCTCGGCTCAGGACACTGGTGGGGCCCCGACCAGAAACGCCCCCGCGGCCCCTCCGCCTTCCTCGAAGCACTCCGCACCCACTGCGAGGCCGGCCACGGAGAGATCGACACCTGGGCCGACGCCCCCGAGGACGGCGCCGAGAACCCCGCCCTCGCCGAGGCCACCACCGAACGGGCATGGCCCCTGCCCCTCGACCCCACCGCCACCGCCCGCCGCCGGCAGGCGCCCGCCACCGTCCGCG
>NZ_JCANQV010000193.1:0-11487 GCF_059553635.1 Candidatus Streptomyces philanthi | reverse complement strand
GCCCAACGACCCCGCCCTGCGGCACACCGCCGACGCCGCCGCCGAACAGGCCCGCACCGAGGGCGTACGCGTCGCGATCATCCCCACCCGCGCCGCCGTCCAGGGCCTCGCCGCGCTCGCCGTCCACGACGCCGACCGCGCCTTCGACGAGGACGCCGTCGCGATGACCTCCGCCGCCGGGGCCACCCGCTACGCCGAACTCGCCGTCGCCGAGCACCGGTCGTGGACGATGGCCGGCGTCTGCCAGGCCGGCGACGTCCTCGGCATGATCGACGGCGATGTCGCACTGATCGGCGAGGACCTGGCGTCCGCCGCGACCGCCGTCCTGGACCGGATGCTGTCGGCCGGCGGCGAACTGGTCACCCTCGTCCTGGGCGCGGGCGCCCCCGCCGGCCTCGCGGACCGCCTGGAACGGCACGTCCGCGAGCGCCATCTCGCCGTGGACACCGTGGTCTACGAGGGCGGGCAGCAGGCGCCGCCGCTGCTGATCGGCGTGGAATGACGGCCGCGCGGGCGCGGGCCGGGGCCCGTTGTCGGTGGGGTGGTGTGGAATGGGGGGCATGGAGGAAGCGGCCGCGCTCGACGAACCCCTGAAGAAGATCCTCGGTGGCACCACCGCGAAGGTGCTGGCCGAGCAGCTCGACCTGCGCACGGTCGGTGACCTGCTGCACCACTACCCCCGCCGCTACGCCGAGCGCGGCGAGCTGACCCGTCTGTCCGACCTCCCGCTGGACGAGCACGTCACGGTCGTCGCCCAGGTCGCCGACGCCCGGGTGCTCACCTTCAACCAGGGCCGCGGCCGGCGCCTGGAGGTCACCCTCACCGACGGCAGCGGCCGCCTCCAGCTGGTCTTCTTCGGCAAGGGCGTCCACAAGCCGCACAAGGAGCTGCTGCCGGGCCGCCGCGCGATGTTCGCGGGCAAGGTCTCCGTCTTCCACCGCAAGCTCCAGCTCGCCCACCCCGAGTACGCCCTCCTCGACCGCGACAGCGGCAGCGAGGCCGTCGACGCGTTCGCCCAGCAGCTCCTGCCGATCTACCCGGCCTGTCAGCAGATGGCGTCCTGGAAGATCGCCAAGGCCGTCGACGCCGTACTGCCCCGGGCCCACGACGCCGTCGACCCGCTGCCGCCCGCCCTGCGCGAGGGCCGGGACCTCGTCCCGCTGCCCGAGGCCCTGCTCAAGATCCACCGGCCCGCCACCAAGGCCGACATCGCCGACGCCCGCGCCCGGCTCAAGTGGGACGAGGCGTTCGTCCTCCAGACCGCGCTCGCCCGCCGCCGCCTCGCCGACACCCAACTGCCCGCCGTCCCCCGCCCGCTGACCGACGGCGGCATCCTCGACGCGTTCGACGCCACCCTTCCCTTCACCCTCACCGAGGGACAGCAGAAGGTCAGCCGGGAGATCTTCGACGACCTGGCCACCGCCCACCCCATGCACCGCCTCCTCCAGGGCGAGGTCGGCTCCGGCAAGACCCTGGTCGCGCTGCGCGCCATGCTCGCGGTCGTCGACGGCGGCGGCCAGGCGGCGATGCTCGCGCCCACCGAGGTCCTCGCCCAGCAGCACCACCGCTCCATCACGGAGATGATGGGGCAGCTCGCCGAGGGCGGCATGCTCGGCGGCGCCGAACACGGCACGAAGGTGGTGCTGCTCACCGGCTCCATGGGGGCCGCGGCCCGCCGCCAGGCCCTGCTCGACCTCGTCACCGGCGAGGCCGGCATCGTCATCGGCACCCACGCCCTCATCGAGGACAAGGTGCGCTTCCACGACCTCGGTCTGGTCGTCGTCGACGAACAGCACCGCTTCGGCGTCGAGCAGCGCGACGCCCTGCGCGGCAAGGGCGCACAGCCCCCGCACCTCCTCGTGATGACCGCGACCCCCATCCCGCGCACGGTCGCCATGACCGTCTTCGGCGACCTGGAGACCTCCGTCCTCGACCAGCTCCCCGCCGGGCGCTCGCCGATCGCCAGCCATGTGGTGCCCGCCAAGGACAAGCCGCACTTCCTGGCGCGCGCCTGGGAACGGGTCCGCGAGGAGGTCGAGGCCGGCCACCAGGCGTACGTGGTGTGCCCCCGGATCGGCGACGACGAGGACGAGACGCCCAAGGGCGGCGGGAAGGACCCGGCCGACGAGGCGGAGAAGCGGCCCGCGCTCGCCGTGCTGGAGGTCGCCGAGCAGCTCGCCGCCGGCCCGCTCGCCGGGCTGCGGATCGCCCCGCTGCACGGCCGGATGGCGCCGGACGACAAGGACGAGGTGATGCGCCGGTTCGCCGCCGGGCAGCTCGACGTCCTGGTCGCGACGACCGTCGTCGAGGTCGGGGTGAACGTCCCCAACGCCACCGCCATGGTGATCATGGACGCGGACCGCTTCGGCGTCTCCCAGCTGCACCAGCTGCGCGGACGGGTCGGCCGCGGCTCCGCCGCCGGCCTGTGCCTGCTCGTCACCGACATGCCCGGGGCCAGCCCCGCCCGCGCCCGGCTCGCCGCCGTCGCCGGCACCCTCGACGGCTTCGAGCTCTCCCGTATCGACCTGGAGCAGCGGCGCGAGGGCGATGTGCTGGGCCAGGCCCAGTCCGGCGTCCGCTCGTCGCTGCGGATGCTCGCGGTCATCGACGACGAGGAGGTCATCGCCGCCGCCCGGGAGGAGGCCACCGCCCTGGTCGCCGCCGACCCCGAACTGGCCCGCCACCCGGAGCTGCGGACCGCCCTGTCCGCCCTGCTGGACGCCGGGCGCGAGCAGTACCTCGACAAGGGCTGACGGCGGCCGCGGCGTGAGATCACTCACCGTCCCGCCCCCGTCCGGGCCCGCGCCGGGCGGCGGCCGACGGAATATCTTGGGGGAAGCGGAGCCCCACCCGGACCCGCGCCCCCACCGACCCCGCACCACGTAAGGACGGGCCCATGACCCGCGTGATCGCCGGTACGGCCGGCGGCCGCCGCCTCGCCGTGCCCCCGGGCAACGGCACCCGCCCGACCTCCGACCGGGCCCGCGAGGGCCTCTTCTCCACCTGGGAGTCGCTGGACGGACCGCTGGCCGGCGCCCGGGTGCTCGACCTGTACGGCGGCTCCGGCGCGGTCGGCCTGGAAGCCCTCTCCCGCGGCGCGGCACACGTCCTCCTGGTGGAGTCCGACCCCCGCGCCGCCCGCGTCATCCGCGACAACATCCGCACCCTGGGGCTGCCCGGCGCCGAACTGCGCACCGGCAAGGCCGAGCAGACCATCGCGTCCCCGCCGCCCGGCGAGGCGTACGACATCGTCTTCCTCGACCCGCCCTACGCCGTCACCGACGCCGAACTGGGCGAGATCCTGCTCACACTCCGTGGTCAAGGGTGGTGCGCGGAGGAGGCACTGGTCACCGTGGAGCGCAGTACCAGAGGCGGTGCGTTCGCCTGGCCGGAGGGATTCACGGCGATCAGGGCCCGTCGTTACGGCGAGGGGACGCTCTGGTACGGTCGCGCCGCCTCGACGTCCACCGCCATGACGTCGGAAAGCGTGTCATGACCGGATCGGAGAGCGAGGAACCCGAGTTGCGCCGCGCCGTCTGTCCGGGGTCGTTCGACCCCATCACCAACGGGCACCTGGACATCATCGCCCGTGCCTCCAAGCTGTACGACGTCGTCCATGTCGCCGTAATGATCAACAAGGCCAAGCAGGGCCTGTTCACGGTGGAGGAGCGGATCGACCTGATCCGCCGCGCCACCGCCGAGTACGGCAACGTCGAGGTCGAGTCGTTCCACGGCCTGCTCGTCGACTTCTGCAAGCAGCGCGACATCCCCGCGATCGTCAAGGGACTGCGTGCCGTCAGCGACTTCGACTACGAACTCCAGATGGCCCAGATGAACAACGGGCTCTCCGGGGTGGAGACCCTGTTCGTCCCCACCAACCCCACCTACAGCTTCCTCTCCTCCAGCCTCGTCAAGGAGGTCGCGACCTGGGGCGGCGACGTCTCCCACCTCGTCCCGCCCTGCGTCCTCGAAGCGCTCAGCGCACGCCTGCGCCAGAACTGACGCCCGGGGCACGGGCCGCCACCGGGACGCGTACGGTGTGCTGGGCACGGCAACGCTGACCGCCCGTCAGCAGCTGTCGGAGCGGGACCGGGCGGCCGTACAGTCGTGCCGTTCCGTCGTCCCGATACGTTCAGAGAGTGGCGAGCCCAAGGTGGACGTGCAGAAGAAGCTCGACGAGATCGTCGAGACCGTCGGCAGCGCCCGGTCCGTGCCCATGTCGGCGTCGTGCGTGGTCAACCGCGCCGAACTGCTCGCCCTGCTGGAGGAGGTCCGCGGCGCGCTGCCCGGCACCCTGGCCGAGGCGAGGGAAGTACTGGGCGGGCGCGAGCGGGTCGTCGAGGAGGCCCGCGCCGAGGCGGAGCGGATCATCGCCGCCGCACAGGCCCGTCGCGACGAACTGACCGCCGGCACCGAGGTCGCCCGGCAGGCCCAGGAGGAGGCGGACCGCATCCTCGCCGAGGCCCGCCGGGAGGCCGAGGAGGTCCGCGCCGAGGCCGACGACTACGTCGACAGCAAACTCGCCAACTTCGAGGTCGTCCTCACCAAGACCATCGGCTCCGTCGACCGGGGCCGCGAGAAGCTCCTCGGCCACGGCCCCGGCCTCGACGAGCACGGCCTGGCGGACCATGACGCCCCCGAGCGCAGCGCCGACCCCCAGACCCTCACCCGGCGCGCCGACGCCTATGTCGACGCCAAGTTCGGTGCCTTCCAGGCCGTACTGGCCAAGACGCTGGAGGCCGTCGGCCGCGGCCGCGACAAGCTCCAGGGCGCCCGCGCCATCGACGAACTCGGCGCCCACCTCGCCGCACAGCAGGACCCGCAGGCAGGCCGCGCCCAGGCCGACGCCGACTACACCGGCTTCCTCGCGGGCCTCGCCGGGCACGATGGCGCGGCGCACGGGGCGCCCGCCCCGCAGCAGCACCAGCCGCCCGCCCCGCCCGTCCCGGCCCAGACCGGCTACTACGAGCAGGGCGCCGTCCCCCAGGACACCGGGTACCAGCAGTACGCCCCGCAGCCGCCCTACGCCCAGCAACAGGACGCCTACGCCTACGGCTGGCAGCAGCAGCCCCAGCAGCCCTCCTACGCCCCGGACCCCGGGTACGCGGCCCCCCAGCGGCACGGGACCGGCGCCGGGTCCGGCACCCTGGACGAGACCAGCCTCTTCGACACCAGCGTGATCGACATCGACCAGCTGCGCCGGTACGAGGAGGGCCACCGCTGAGGCGCTTCCCGGCCCCTGGCCCGGCCGCCGATTGGGCCTATCGGGAACCGTCCAGTATTCTGGCTCTTCGGTCGCGTGTACGTCCGCGATCCGTGCTGCCCGTGCGCCACAGACGGCCCTGGGCGGCCCCTCAGCAGGACAGAAAGCAGGAAGAGCCATCAACGCCCGCCTCGACCACCGTGCCCCGCTCGTGTTCGACACGCGCGAGCTGGGACGCCGTCCCGGCGCGCTCCAGCGGCTCTCCCGTACCGTCGAGGCCCCCCGGGACCTCGGCAACGAGGTCATCGGAGTGCCCGAGAAGGCGCCGATCGTCCTCGCTCTCCGCCTGGAATCGGTCATGGACGGGGTGCTCGTCACCGGTACCGCCCGTGCAACCGTGACGGGGGAGTGCGTAAGGTGTCTGGAGCCGCTGGAGCGTGAGCTCGAAGCGGATTTCCAGGAGCTGTTCGCCTACCCCGACGCCGACGCCCGGACCCGCACCGCGGAATCCGGCGGCGACGCCGAGGACGAGGAGGACACCTTCTTCGTCGAGGACGACCTGTTCGACCTCGAACCCGTGCTGCGGGACGCGGTGGTGCTCGCACTGCCGCTGCAGCCGGTGTGCCAGGACGACTGCCCGGGCCTGTGCTCCGATTGCGGAGCGCGGCTGGCGGACGAACCGGACCACCACCACGACGCCGTCGACATCCGTTGGGCGGCACTGCAGGGACTCGTCGTGACCGACCAGGACGGCGAGATGGACAACGCTCCCCGCGACGCCGGGGATGAACCTCAGGAGAAGTAGCCGTGGCTGTTCCGAAGCGGAAGATGTCGCGCAGCAACACGCGCCACCGCCGGTCGCAGTGGAAGGCTGCGGTCCCCACCCTGGTGGCGTGCGAGCGCTGCCACGAGCCGAAGCAGCAGCACATCGCGTGCCCCAGCTGCGGCACCTACAACAAGCGCCAGGTCATCGCGGTCTGAGCGGCTGGTGACAGGCTCCATGTCAGACGCCACCCCGTCCTCCCGCAAGCGCGGAGCGGACGCGACCACGGCGGACACGGCCTCGTCCCACACGCTTCTGGAAGGGCGGCTCGGGTACCACCTTGAGTCCGCCCTTCTGGTGCGTGCGCTGACGCACCGCTCCTACGCGTACGAGAACGGCGGTCTGCCCACCAACGAGCGGCTGGAGTTCCTCGGGGACTCCGTGCTCGGCCTGGTGGTCACGGACACGCTGTACCGCATCCACCCCGACCTGCCCGAGGGCCAGCTGGCCAAGCTGCGGGCCGCGGTGGTCAACTCGCGCGCACTCGCCGAGGTGGGCCGCGGCCTCGACCTCGGTGCCTTCATCCGCCTCGGCAGGGGCGAAGAGGGCACGGGCGGACGGGACAAGGCATCCATCCTCGCCGACACGCTCGAAGCGGTGATCGGCGCGGTCTATCTCGACCAGGGCCTCGACGCGGCCGCCGAGCTGGTGCACCGGCTCTTCGACCCGCTGATCGAGAAGTCCTCCAGCCTCGGCGCCGGCCTCGACTGGAAGACCAGCCTCCAGGAACTCACCGCGACCGAAGGTCTCGGTGTCCCGGAGTACGTGGTCAGCGAGAGCGGCCCGGACCACGAGAAGACCTTCACTGCTGCCGCTCGCGTCGGTGGTGTCTCGTACGGCACCGGCACCGGCCGCAGCAAGAAGGAAGCCGAACAGCAGGCGGCCGAGTCCGCGTGGCGCGCGATCCGCGCCGCGGCGGACGCGGCGGCCGCGGAACCGGCCTCCGGCGACGCGTCGCCGGCCGCCGGGGACAGCCCGCAGGCTTCCGGCTGAACCACACCCTCTGACCCTGTCCGGACGCCCGCCGTCCGGACAGGGTCAGAGGTCTTTTCCCACCGAACCGAGGAGCCCTGGTGCCCGAGCTGCCCGAGGTCGAGGTCGTCCGCCGCGGACTGGAGCGCTGGGTCAGCGGCCGCACGGTCGACGGTGTCGAGGTCCTGCACCCGCGGGCGATCCGCCGCCACCCGGCCGGCGCGGCCGACTTCGCGGCCCGGCTGACCGGCCTGCGCGTCGAACGGGCCCGCCGCCGCGGCAAGTACCTCTGGCTCCCGGTGACCGGTGGAGGGCCGGCCGCCCAGACCGCCGCCGAGGGCATCGCCCCCGTCATCGGCACGGGCCTCGGCCATGGTCTCGCCGTCCTCGCCCACCTCGGCATGAGCGGCCAGCTGCTGGTCCAGCCCCACGACGCGCCCGACGAGAAGCATCTGCGCATCCGCGTCCGCTTCGCCGACGACCTCGGCACCGAACTCCGCTTCGTCGACCAGCGCACCTTCGGCGGCCTGTCGCTGCACGACACCGTCCCCGACGACCCCGACCAGCTGCCCGATGCCATCGCGCACATCGCCCGCGACCCGCTCGACCCGGCCTTCGACGACGCCGCCTTCCACGACGCGCTGCGCCGCCGCCGCACCACCGTCAAGCGGGCCCTGCTCGACCAGTCACTGATCAGCGGCGTCGGCAACATCTACGCCGACGAGGCGCTGTGGCGCGGCAGGCTCCACTACGACCGGCCCACCGCCACCCTCACCCGCCCACGCACCGCCGAACTCCTCGGCCACGTACGGGAGGTGATGACGGCCGCGCTCGCCGTCGGCGGCACCAGCTTCGACAGCCTCTACGTCAACGTCAACGGCGAGTCCGGGTACTTCGCACGTTCCCTGGACGCCTATGGGCGCGAGGACGAGCCCTGCCGCCGCTGCGGCACCCCGATCCGGCGCCGCCCGTGGATGAACCGGTCGAGCTACTTCTGCCCCCGCTGCCAGCGGCCGCCGCGTCCGGCCCGCACCGGCTGAGCACCGCCGCGGGCCGGACGTCGTCCCGTCAGAAACCGAAGTCCTGCGTCCACCAGGGGCCGCCGGGGCCCTCGTGCACACCGACACCGAGGGTCTTGTAGTCACAGTTGAGGATGTTGGCGCGGTGACCCGGGCTGTTCATCCAGGACTCCATCACCGCCCGCGCGTCGGCCTGGCCGCGGGCGATGTTCTCGCCGCCCAGGTTGGACACGCCCGCCACACGGGCGCGGTCCCAGGGGCTGCGGCCGTCGGGATCGGTGTGGCTGAAGAAGCCGCGGGCCGCCATGTCCTCGCTGAACCGCTGTGCCAGGTCCGCCAGGCCCTGGTCGGCGGTCACCGGGGAGCAGCCGGCCTGCGCGCGCTCCTGGTTGACGAGCGACAGCACCTGCGACTGGAGGGACCCTCCGGTGTCCGGTGCCTTCATCCGCCGGGCGGACGCCAGGGGAGCGGCGGAGGGCTTGGAGTGATCCGCGGCCGGGGCGGACGGGGCGCCCGTGCGGGCGGTGGGCGCCGGCGCGGAGTCCTTGGCGTCCGCCTTGTGGGGCTTGGTGGTCTCCGTGCGGGGGGACGGCGAGGTGGAGGGGGCGGCGGCGGAGACGGGCCGCTTGGTCTCGGGGGCCTTGGCGCGGCCACCGCCGCGGCTCGTGGGGGTGTCCGTGCGGTCCGGGGAGGCGGCGAGCGAGCCCTGCGGCCCGGCGTCCGCGAGGGCGTCGGCACGTATCTGCTCGTCGCCGGGGCCCGGTGTGAAGCGGCCCTGGCCGGGCAGCAGCCCGGAGGCGACGGCGACCGTGCCCATCGCCACCGCGGCGGAGGCACCGATCAGCCCGGTGCGCACCGGGGCGGACCGCCGGCCGCGTGTCGCGCGGCGTCCGCGCGAGGGACCAGCGGGCTCTTCGCCGGGCGGTGCGACCACCGGCCCGGTCGAGTGGGGGACAGAGCGTCGATGGCGACCCATCTCGGGGGAGTCCTTCCGTTCTTACGTCAACGCGCGTCACCCGAAAGGATGGGCGCGACTGCCGGGCGAGCGTACGCCATGACCTGGGCAGTCGATGTGCTCAGCGGGCAATTGGCCGGTTAACGTGCGGACATGAGTGAAGATGTCCGTCTGACCGTCTGGGTGCGCGGCCGCGTGCAAGGCGTCGGATTCCGCTGGTTCACCCGCGCCAACGCCCTGCGTATCGGAGGGCTGGAGGGGTTCGCCGTCAATCTGGGCGACGGCCGCGTCCAGGTTGTCGCCGAGGGGCCGAAGGAGCGCTGCGCGGAACTGCTGGAGTGGCTGCGCACCGGCGACACGCCCGGCAGGGTCGACGGCGTCACCGAGATCTGGGACACGCCCCGCGGCGGCTACGACGGTTTCGCGATCCGCTGAGGGCCCCGGCGCGGGGCCGCGCGGCACCCGCCGGCGTGATCTTCGTACCCGCCGCAGCCCCGGCGGCGGGAAGGAGATTTCGGCTGGTGGTTGCCAACTCGGCCGACGCGTGGAAGGCTGCGCTGTACGGATGATCTCCACGCCCCGCGGGCCCTTCCCGGAGAGACCGGAGCAGCGCCGTTACGGCCGCGCCCTCTCGACCGCCCGAGGATACGGGGCGTGATCGTGTTGACCCTCAAACCTTTTGGTGAGACGCTGGAATCCCCGCGCACCTCAGCTGTTTGGCATTGAGAACCCCGCGAATGACAAGCACCAAGGGTGCGGATCCCTCACGACCCACCACCGCTTCGGTCGGTCACTCAGTGTGGAGGACCATCCATCATGGCAAAGGCGCTTCTCGGCTACGTCGGCGGCTCCGACCCGCGAGTCCTCTCCGAGATGCGACGGCTGCAGCAGCGTGTTCAGGATCTGGAGTCCGAGCTGGTCCGGATCCAGGCGGAGAACGACATGCTGACGGCTGCCGCGCGTCGGGACGACTCGATGCTCGAAGGCATCGACGTACCCCAGGCGGAGCCCGCGCTCACCTGATTCCAGGGGCCGGGCGGGCTGCACCCAGCCGCTTGAGGCACCGCAACGCATCACGCACGATCCACTGGATCTGCAAGGGACGCTTCGGCGTCCCTTCGTCGTTTCCCCGCCTCCTGTCCGCCCCGGCCCTCCCCGCGGACCTCCCACGCCGTCCCTCCGCGGCCGGGCGACTCCCGTTCCCCGTACGGCCGTTCCCTCCACGGCCCCGACCGCTCCGGATGATCCGGCGATTCCTTACCCGATGATGTGCCCTGCGTCACCTTGTGCGAAACCGGCTGTTCCCCGGGCCTCGCCGTACCCGCCGGCGCCGGAATGTTGGGACGGCCCCTTGACTGCCGGCCGGTAAAGTCCCACGGCGTGCACCTCAAGAGTCTGACCCTGCGAGGCTTCAAGTCCTTCGCCTCCGCCACGACGCTCCGCTTCGAACCCGGCATCACCTGCGTCGTGGGACCCAACGGCTCCGGCAAGTCCAATGTCGTCGACGCGCTCTCCTGGGTCATGGGCGAGCAGGGTGCCAAGTCGCTGCGCGGCGGAAAGATGGAGGACGTCATCTTCGCCGGCACCACCGGCCGGCTCCCGCTGGGCCGCGCCGAGGTGTCGCTGACCATCGACAACTCCGACGGCGCCCTCCCCATCGAGTACGCCGAGGTCACGATCACGCGGACGATGTTCCGCAACGGCGGCAGCGAGTACCAGATCAACGGCGACACCTGCCGGCTGCTCGACATCCAGGAACTCCTCAGCGACTCCGGCATCGGCCGCGAGATGCACGTCATCGTCGGCCAGGGCCAGCTCGACTCCGTCCTGCACGCCGACCCGATGGGCCGCCGCGCCTTCATCGAGGAGGCGGCCGGCGTCCTCAAGCACCGCAAGCGCAAGGAGAAGGCGCTGCGCAAGCTGGACGCGATGCAGGCCAACCTCGCCCGGGTGCAGGACCTCACCGACGAACTGCGGCGCCAGCTCAAACCCCTCGGCCGGCAGGCCGCCGTCGCCCGCCGCGCCGCCGTCATCCAGGCCGACCTGCGCGACGCCCGGCTGCGGCTGCTCGCCGACGACCTCGTCACCCTGCGCGAGGCGCTGCGCGCCGAGATCGCCGACGAAGCTGCCCTCAAGCAGCGCAAG
Organism: Candidatus Streptomyces philanthi; assembly: GCF_059553635.1. Lineage (NCBI taxonomy): Bacteria > Bacillati > Actinomycetota > Actinomycetes > Kitasatosporales > Streptomycetaceae > Streptomyces > Candidatus Streptomyces philanthi. Next base: position 370 of record NZ_JCANQV010000193.1, on the reverse strand, counting down.
GAGGCCGCCGAGACCGCCCTCAAGGAGGCCCGGCAACGCGAGACGGCACTGGAGGAGCAGGTCGCGGCGCTGACACCGCGGGTCCGCCGCGCCCAGCAGACCTTCTACGAATTGTCGCAACTCGCCGAACGGGTACGCGGCACCGTCTCCCTGGCCGAGGCCCGCGTCCGCAGCGCCTCCGCGGCCCCGCCGGACGAACGCCGCGGCCGCGACCCCGAGGACCTCGAACGCGAGGCCGCCCGCATCCGCGAGCAGGAGGCCGAGCTGACCGCCGCCCTGGAGGCCGCGAGCCGCGCCCTGGAGGACACCGTCGAACACCGCGCCGACCTGGAGCGCCGGCTGGCCGACGAGGAGCGGCGCCTGCGGGACG
>NZ_JCANQV010000192.1:0-11522 GCF_059553635.1 Candidatus Streptomyces philanthi | reverse complement strand
GCCGCTGCCGGAGGGCTGGGAGCCGTGGCCGCTCGGCGGGGAACTGCGGGTGGGCGAGTTCCTGCTGCGGATCACCGAACCCACCGAGGCGGACGCCGCCATCGCCGCCTCCGACGACGGCACCCACCTCGACTTCAACCGGCCGCCGCGCATCGTCCCGCCCCTGGTGCCCGAGCGCTTCACCCTGCCCGCGCCGCCCGCCCCGCCCAGCAAGCGCACCATCCCCCTGCTGGTGATGATCGCGCCACTGTTCATGGGCGTGGGCATGGTGGTCTTCCTCCAGTCCTACTTCTACTTGATGTTCGCCTTCTTCAGCCCGGTGCTGGCCGTCGCCAACTGGGTCAGCGGACGGCGCAGCGGCCACCGCGACTTCCTGGAGGCCGTCGCCAACCACCGCACCCGGCGCGCCTCGTTGGAGCAGGACGTCAAGGACCGGGTGGACCGGGAGCGGGCCCTGCGGGTCGCCGCGGGGCCCGACCCGGCCTCGGCCGGACTGTGGGCCGTCGGCCCCGGTGCCCGGCTGTGGGAGCGCCGCCGCGGCGACCCCGACCACCTGCTGCTGCGGGTCGGCACCGTCGCCCAGTCCTCGCTGCTGACCATCGAGGACAGCGCCCGCGAGGACAATCACCGCACGGTGAACTGGCGGATACCGGACATGCCGATCGGGGTGGACCTGTGCCGCGACGGCGTCTTCGGCATCGCCGGAGAGGCGGACGCCACCCGCGCGCTGGCCCGCTGGGCCGTGGCCCAGGCCGCGATCCTGCACAGCCCCCGCGATGTCCGGATCACCGTGCTCACGGACGCGTCCGGCGCCGCCGCCTGGCAGTGGGTGCGCTGGCTGCCGCACGCCCGGCCGGGCGAGGGCGGCGTCGGCACACCGCCGTCCGGCGGCCCCACCGTCACCGTGGGCAACGACCCGGAGACGGTCGCCAACCGCGTCTCCGAACTCGTCTCCGCCATCCGTTCCCGGGCCCGTTCCCGGGAGTCCGCCATGGGCGGCGCACTGCTGGCCGAACCCGACCTCGTGGTGGTGCTGGACGGCGCGCGCCGGCTGCGCGACGTGCCCGGCGTGGTGCAGGTGCTCAAGGAAGGGCCCGCCGTCCGGGTCTTCCTGATCTGCCTGGACCTGGAGGAGCGGATGCTCCCCGAGGAATGCACCACCGTCTGCGCGGTCGGCGCCCGTGACCTGACGCTGCGCCGCACCGGCAGCGCCGACCTCACCGGCATCCGCCCCGACCTGGTGGACCCCGCCTGGTGCGAGCGCACCGCCCGCGCCCTGGCACCCGTCCGCGACGTCACCCCGGACGGCTCCGACGGCCTGCCGGAGAAGGCCGGCCTGCTGGACCTGCTGGAACTGGAACCGCCGCGCGCCGCGGACCTCGCCGCCCGCTGGACCAAGCGCCCGGCCTCCACCGGCGCCCTGCTCGGCGTCGGCTACACCGGACCGGTCACCTTCGACCTGGTCAAGGACGGACCGCACGCCCTGGTGGCGGGCACCACCGGCGCCGGAAAGTCCGAACTGCTCCAGACCCTGGTGGCGACGCTGGCCGCCGTCAACCGCCCCGACGAGATGACGTTCGTGCTCGTGGACTACAAGGGCGGCAGCGCCTTCGCCGGCTGCGAGCGCCTCCCGCACGTCCTGGGCATGGTCACCGACCTCGACAGCCATCTCGTCGAGCGCGCCCTGACGTCCCTGAGCGCCGAACTGACCCGCCGCGAGCGGCTGCTGGCGGACGCCGGGGCCAAGGACCACACCGAGTACCGGGCCATGCGCCGCCGCGACCCGGCGCTCGCGCCACTGCCCCGGCTGCTGCTGATCATCGACGAGTTCGCGACCCTCGCCCGCGACGTGCCGGAGTTCGTCCCCGGACTCGTCGGCATCGCCCAGCGCGGCCGGTCCCTCGGCCTGCACCTGCTGCTGGCCACCCAGCGTCCGGCCGGCGTGGTCACCGCCGACATCCGCGCCAACACCAACCTGCGGATCTCGCTGCGGGTCACCGACGCCCTCGACAGCCAGGACGTCCTGGAGGTCAACGACGCGGTGACCATCTCCAGTGCCACCCCCGGCCGCGCCCTGGCCCGTATCGGACACCGCTCCGTCCTGCCGTTCCAGACCGCCTACGTCGGCGCGGTCCGCAAGGACACCGGCGTGCCCCTCACCAAGCAGGCCGAACCCCGCCAGGACGACCCGGCGGGGACCCCGGCCCGCCTGTCGGTCGGCGACGTCACCTGGTCGCTGCTGGGCCGCCCGGCCGCCGAACCGGACCCGGAACACACCACCGAGGACGACGACCTCGCCGCCCAGGCCCTCGACCAGGACGCGCCGACCGACCTGACGGCCCTGGTCGACGCGGTCTGCGAGGCCGCCACCGAGCTCGACGTGCCGCGGCAGCCCAGCCCCTGGCTGCCCGCGCTGCCGCACGCCGTCGGCCTCGACGACCTCCCCGAGCGGCCCGACCCCGGCGACGGGCGCCTGGCACCGGTCCCCTGGGGCCTGGTGGACCTGCCCGACGCACAGCGCCAGGAACCCCTGGAACTGGACCTGTCGTCCTTCGGGCACCTCTACATCCTGGGCACCCCGCGCTCCGGCCGTTCCCAGGCGCTGCGCACCATCGGCGGCGCCCTGGCCCGCCGGCACTCCCTCGCCGACGTCCACCTCTACGGCATCGACGCGGCCGGCGGCGCGCTGACCGCGCTGACCGCCCTGCCGCACTGCGGCGCCGTGGTGCCGCGCGCCGACCTGGAACGCCTCAACCGCCTGCTGGCCCGCCTCACCACCGAGATGGTCCGGCGGCAGGAACAGCTCACCGCCCACGGCGCGGCCAACCTCACCGAGCTGCGCGCCCTGCTCCCGCCCGCCGACCGCCCCGCGCACCTCGTGGTGCTGGTCGACGGCTGGGACTCCCTGGCGGCCCTGCTCGGGGACCACGACGGCGGACGCCCCATGCAGGAGCTGACCGCGCTGATCCGCGAGGGCGCGCCGATGGGCGTCCATGTCATCGCCACCTCCGAACGCGCTCTGATGACCGGCAAGGTGGCCTCCCTCAACGACGCGCGGCTGCTGCTGCGGCTGACCGACCGCAACGAGTACAGCCTGGCCGGCATCCCGCCCAAGCAGGTGCCCGCCGTCGTGCCGCAGGGCCGCGGCTGGCAGGGCGGCAGCGCCGTCGAGACACAGGTCGCGCTGGTGGGCGCGACGCCGCACGGCCCGGTCACCGGCCGCGAACAGGCCGAGGCGCTGCGGGCGATCGGCGAGACGGCGACCCGCCGCGACCGGGCGGTGCCGGCCGCCCGCCGCCCGGCACGGGTACTGAGCCTGCCCCGCCAGGTGTCGTTCACCGACGCCTACGAGAAGGTCGCCGAGGCCGACCGGCGCCCGCTGTGGGGCCTCCTCGGCGTCGGCGGCGACGAACTCGCGCCGATCGGCGTGGACTTCGCCGGTGACGCGCCGTCGTTCCTGATCAGCGGCCCGCCCGGGGGCGGCCGCTCCACCGCCCTGGCCACGGTGGCCGTCTCCCTGCTGGCCGGCGGCACCCGGCTGGTCGTCCTCACCCCGCGCGAGTCGCCGCTGCGCGCCCTGTCGCAGCACCCCCAGGCGACCGTCCTGGAGGCCGCCGACCCGTCGAACGACGAGGTCACCGCGGCCCTGGAGGCGCAGAGCGGCCCCGTCGTCGTCCTGGTGGACGACGCGGACATGCTGGCCCAGCTCCCCTCGGCCGACCCCGTCCTGCGGGAGATCGCCACCACCGGCCGCGACCGTGGCATCGGCCTGGTGGCCGCCGGGACCCCGGAGACCCTGACCGGGGCGGGCATCGGCTGGATGGGCCAGGTGCGCCGGGTCCGCAAGGCGCTGCTGCTGTCGCCGCAGTCCCCCGGCGAGGGGGATCTGCTGGGTGTCCGCGTCCCCTACGACCTGCTGCGCAGCCGCCCGCAGCCCGGCCGCGGACTGACCGTGGACGCGGCGACCGGCACGCTGGTGTCGGTGCTGGTGCCGCAGACCGTGCTGCGCGAGGAGGGCACCGGCTGACGCCCCCTCGGGAGAACGACCGTGCCCCGCGACCGGACATCAGCGTCCGGTCGCGGGGCACGGTCGTGTACGGAGCGTCAGCCGTTCTTGGTGGACTTGGCGATCTCCTCGTCCATCTTCTGGATCTGCTCCTTGATCGAGTTGAACTGGGTGGCGAAGGAGTTGATGCTCTCGACCGCCTTCTGCAGCGAGGCGGTGAGGTTGTTGTACGACTCCTTGAGGGCGGGGCTGCTCTGCTGCATGAACAGACCGTTGTCCAGCAGGCCCTCGACGGTGGTCTTGGTGTTCAGAAGCATCGGGTTGATGTCGCGCACGGCGTCGTTCATGACCTTGGCGACGCGCTCGATCTCGCTGTAGTCGAGGCTGATGTTGCCCGCGGGCATGGCTGCTCCTTGCGTTGTGGGTGATGGGGTGGTCGGACACGGGCGCCCGGCCGCGGTGAGCCGGCCGCCGTCAGCCGGACTTCGGTTTCCAGCCCGTGTCCTTGTCGGCGGAGTTACTGGTCCACTCCTCGGTACGGCCGTCGGTCACCACGGTCTTGGTGCCGCTGCCGTCCTTCTTGACCTCGATGGTGGTACTGACCTGATGGCCGTTGGCCTCCACGGAGGTGGTCGTGGTGCCGTGCACCGTCTGCTCCTTGCCGTCCTTGTCGGGGCCGACGGTGGTGTAGGTGGTCTTCGTCTCGCGGTGACCGGTCGCGGTGGTCTGGACCGTGGTGCTGGTGCCCGTGGTCGTGGACTTCTTGCCGTCGGGGTCCGTGGTGACGGCGGTGAAGTCGTCCGTGGTGGTCCTCTGGTCGGACGTCTCGGTCACCTGCGACGTGCCCTTGGTGGCGGTGACATTGCCGTACACATCGGTGGAGGTGGCGTCGTAGGTGCCGTCGGGGTGGTAATCGGTGGTGTCCGTGGCGGTCAGCCCGGTGTTGGTGCGGACGGTCGTGGTGACCTTGGTCGGCTCGCCGTCCGGGCCGTACTCGTAGGTCGTGGTCGTGGTGTTGCCCTTGCCGTCGTCACTGACCCACTCGTGGGGGCGCTCACCGGGCTTCTCCGGCTCCGACGGAAGGTCCGACGGTTTCCAGTCCGGATGCTCCTTCTTGTACTTCTCCACCTGGTCGTGCCAGGCGTTCCACTCCTTGTCCTTGGCCCGGTAGAGGTCCGCGGCGAGCGACGCGCTCTGCTTCGAGGCGTCCTTGGCGAGGTTGAAGTCCCAGTTGGCCCACTGCTCGGCCACCCCCGAATAGAGGTTGCCGAGCTTCTCCAGCTTCTCCTCGGAGCGCTTGAACGCACTGCTCCAGACCGTGTAGTACTTCCGGATCGCGGCCGCCGCCGCGCTCGTGCCGACCTCGTCGACGGAGTACGACTGCTTGCTCTCCCGCGCCTGCTTGACCTGGTCCTTGAGCGCCTTGGCCTTCTGGGACACGTCGTTGAGCAGTTCGTAGTCGACGGCTATGTCGGGCACGGTCACCTCCCTGGCGCGGCGGCCGGACGCCCCCCGCGTTGTTCGTTTTACGGCTCCACCAGGTCAAACGTAGTCCGGCGGAAAACGGTTCACGATCCGGGGCGTGCGCCGGGAGCCAAGGGGAGTGATCTTGTTCACATCGCGAACCCTCCGCCTCGATGGCACGTGAATCTAAGTGTGGCGGCCGACCGTTGACACGCGGCCGCACCAGGCAGACAGCCGGCACAACACTGCGGGAGGAAACGGCGTGGCATCGCGTCCCGGTGACTGGGGAGCCCTCGGCCTCGGCGGAGATCCGACCCCCGGCGACCCCGCCGCCATCACCACCATCGCCAACGCGATGCGCGACCTCGCCAACAACGCGGCCACCGTCAACAACGGCCTGCGCGACCTGCGGAACACCGCGGGCGACGGCCAGCGCTTCGTCGGCAAGACCGCCGACGCGCTGCGCGACCAGGTCGACGAGCACCTGCACAACTTCGTCGGCCACGTAGAGGAGTCCTTCCACAAGGCGGAGGCGGCACTGCGCGCCTACGCCAACGCGGTGTCCTCCGCCCAGGGCGAGGCCGACCAGGCACTGTCCCTGGCCCAGGGCCTGGCCGACGACGACCCGCAGCGCCAGACCCACGTCGAACGGGCCAACGACGCCCGCGACGCCCTCACCACCGCCGCGAGCACCCTCAACAAGGAACTGTCCGCGGCCGGCCAGATGATGGTGCAACCGGTCAGCGACTGCGACCTGTTCTGGGAAGCCTTCGAGTGGCTGACCATCATCATCTCCGTCATCGCGGTCTTCACCGGCGGCATCCTGGGCATCCTGGCCTGGGGCATGAACGCCGTCCTGCTGATCAAGACCATCGTGGACTTCAGCCAGGGCAAGGCCAGCGGACTGCAACTGGGCCTGGCCTTCCTCGGCGTGCTCTTCCCCACCACCAAGGCACTGCCCGTCGGCGCCATCATCAAGGGCGTCGGCAACGCCCTCAAGGGCGGCCTGGGCGCCCTCGCCGCCGGCGGCAGGAACATCCTCGCCCAGATCGGCCACTTCTCCGTACTGAGCGGGCTGCCGAAGATCGTGGTGGCGCCCCTCGTCATCGGCGCGCACCTGGCACCCTCCTTCAACGTCGTCGCCGGCATCCGGGGCCTGGGCAACCTGGCCCGCGGCGGCTGGAACAAGCTCGTCACCACCGTCGCCAAGGACTGGGCGCAGATCACCGGCCACGTGGACGGGAACTGGGCCAAACTCGGCGCCTACGCCCAGGTCAACGCCGCCCGGCTGGGGCGGCTGACGGTGGCCACACTCCTCCCGCTGGACGCCGCCGAACTCGGCGTCCTCGGCTTCGGCGGCGCGGCCCGCCTGGCCTTCGCCGAACGTGTGCTGGGCATCCCGCAGCCGCACCTGCACGAACTGCTGGCCAACGCCGGCCGCTGGGAAGCGGGGCTGAACGGCGGGGTGCGGGCCGGGCTGGTGCGGCCGGGCACACTGGTGCCGTTCCACCCCACCACGCTCGCCGGCACCCACCTCCCGCCGTCCGGTTCCTGGTCCGGGCTGCCGGGGATGTCGTTCCGGCCCACCGGAGCGGCCGGTGTCCATGTCCCGTCCGGTGCCCTCGGCCTCACCGTGCCGGGCGGCTTCTCCGTCCCCGGGCACCTGGGCACGGGCGGCCTGAACGGTCCGGTCCGCCTCCACTTCGGCGCGCCCGGCGCCGTCCAGGCACCGCCGCTCGGGGTGCACACCCCGCTCCCCGCGTCCGGAACACACGTCCAGGTCCCCGCCTCCGGGCTGCATCTGCCGTCTCCCACGGCCGGCACGCACACCCAGCTCCCGACGCTCCACCTGCCCGCCCCGGCCACCACGGTGGGGACGCACGCCCCGGCCGCACCGCACGTCCCGTCGGGCACGCCCGCCGGGGCCGTCCGGCCGGACGGGCTGAGCCTGCCGGGCGTCCACGGCGGTGACGCCGCCTCCGCCGTCCACCAACTGGACTTCCAGCTCGGCCACGTCCGGCTCGACAACAATCTGCTGCTGCCCGCCCCCACCGCCATCGACCTGCTGAAGGACGCGCACACCGGGTCACCCGTGGGCCACCTGGTGCCGGACGCGGCGCCGCTGCGCGCCCCGGAGCCGGTGGTCGGCACCGGCGCGGTGTCCGGCATCGGCGACGGCATCGCCATGGCCCGCGGCGCGGTCGGCCACGCCGAGGCCCTGTCCGACCTGACCTTCCCCGAACTGCACGCCCTGGCCTCCGGCGACGTGGCGGTCACCTCCTTCAGCGCGGACGGCATCCGGCTGCGGATCGGTGACGGCGCCCCGCGCACCGTCGACGCCCACGCCGTGGCCGCTACGGCCCCGGTCGGCCCGCCGCCCCGGGTGGACCTCCCGGGCGTGCACGCCACGACGGGCGCCGGTCACCCCACCGTCTCGCCCGGAACCGTCGCCACCCCTCACCCGACGTCCCGCCAGATCACGATCGACGCGCCGCAGGTATCGGCGGGCGTCAAGCAGCCGACGGCGGCCGGCCCCGAATCCCTCACCAAGGACCTCACCACCAAGGGGCCCGCCGCCACCCTCCCCACGCGGTCCTCCCGCGAGCTGGCGATGGACCTGCTGGGCGGCGCGGACAACCGGCCCACCGCCGGGCTGAGCGCGGCCGGCCCGGACCACGCCGCCGGCCCGGCCGGCGTCTCGGCGCGCCCCGCGCTGGACACCGCGGGCACCGCCAGCGGCACCTCGGCCGTGGACAGCGCCCTGGACCTGATCGCCCACCCCGGGGCCGCCACCAAGGCGGAACCGGTACCCCAACTCCCGCACCCCGACGGTGCGGTGGCCAAGGGCAAGGAGAAGGCCCTGACGGTGGAACCGGTGACCACCCGCACGCCGCGGCCCGCCGGTCCGCCGAACGCCCACCCCGCCGGCGGCCCCGTCACCGCGCCGCGCGGCGGCAGCTTCGGCGGCGCGGCGGCCGCCGTCGAGATGAACCAGCGGCTCCGGCTGCGGCACGACCTGATCACCGGCGGCTCCACCGGCCCGGAGGCCGGCCGGAAGCTCACCGCCTGGGTGCGGTACGAGACCGCGCTCTCCGACCTGGCGACAGCCGAACGGCAGGTCACTCAACTCTCCCCGTCCCCGGGCGTGGCGGAGGGCACCAAGCCCCACCCCGCGCTGGGCGAGGCCCTGGACGACCTGGGCGTCCGGCGCACGGCGGTCGCCGACGCCGAGAAGCACCTGAGCGAACTCGGCGTCGACCCGCAGCGCACCCGTGCGCAGGTCCAGGCCGTCACCGGGCAACTCTTCGGCGACCACTACAGGCTGCCCGGCGGCCGGCCGGCCGGCGCCGGCACACCACACCCGGCGCCCATGGAAACCACGCCGCACCCGACGGCCACGGAGCCCACACCGCACCCGGCGCCCACGGAAACCGCACCGCACCCGGACGTCGCACCCGTCGAGCACCCGGCCCACGGCACCCCCGCCACCGAACCCACCCCGGCCGGCAGCGGTACGACGGACCTCGGGACCGGAGGCGGCCACCCGGCCGATGTCCTCCCGCCGGCCCCGCACGACACCGCCACCCCGCCCGGCCGGTACGACTGGTCGCCCGAGGACGATCCGTACGCCCTGTGGCACGGCGCCGGTGACGGCACTCCGTCCGGTGCCGGCGGGCCCGGCCGCACCATGGTCAACCGCGCCTTCGACAAGCTCCCCGATCACGGCCACCACCCCATGACACCCGGCGACTACCTCGACCGGATGAAGCAGAGCGTGGACAACGGCCACCCGCTCGCGTTCGTCGTCAACACCATCGCCCCCTACCACGCCCTCGCGGACGGCGGCCTCCAGCGGTTCCTGGACTCCGTCACCCACGGACTGGAGGGTTTCGAGGGCCGCGTCGGCGTCGTCATCGGCGTCAACGGCACGGCCGAGCAGCTGGAGGCGGTCTACCGGGCGATGGGGCAGGCGATGGACGGTGTCCGCTTCGACCGCCCACTGGCCCTGACCGCCGTCACCTTCACCCCCAAGCGCGACGGCGGCTTCCCCTACGGCACCGTCCGCAACCACACCATGACCAGCCCCGCGTCCCGGGCCATGGTGCACGCGTTCCACGGCGGCGCGGCGAACGGCCCCGCCCACCCGTACTTCGCGTTCATGGACTTCGACGTCTACCCCCACACCGTCCCCGACGGCCGGCATGTCTTCGAGCACTTCGAGGACGCGCTGACCCTGGGGCCCGACACCGCCCCGCTGCGCCCGCTGGGCATGCTCGGCGGCTACCGGATGCCCCCGCCCACCGGGGAACTCGTACGGTTCGACGGCCTGGAGATCGACAAGTCCCTGGAGGGGCTGCTCGCGCAGACCAAGGAGCGGCTGGAGGCGAAGGTCCGCGCCGACATGGCCCTGCCGCGCGGCGACCGGAAGAAGCAGAACCTGGACAAGTACTGGCCGGGCGGCAAGGTCACCTTCACCCAGGAACACCTGGACAGGTTCCGGTCCTTCATCAACGCCGACATGCGCATCCGCACCACCCTGGCCGGCATCCACCCGCTGCTGCCCTACGGGCCCGAACCCAACCTCTTCCTGGACGCCCTGGCCACCCTGGTCGACCACCGGGTGGCGGGCAGGGAGATGATCGAGCGGTACGGAGTCCTGAGCGGCAACGGTACGGAACGGGTGTGGAAGGAGATCCGGTTCGGCGGCAGCAGCGCCGAGTACAAGGGCCTGCGCGAGACGCTCAACCACTTCCACGCCTGGGAGCTGGACCAGACCCTCCCGCCGCTCCCCGGCAACACCGAACTCCGCAAGATCGCGGCGGCCCACCACACCCTGCCCGACCGCGGTGTCGCCTACGTCACCGATTTCGTGGACGGCGCCACCCCCACCGACCTCTCGCGCCTGATGGCCGGGTTCCTGGAGAAGGGCACACCGAAGGGCGCGGGCGCCCTGCCGCAGGAACACCTCACCCTCAAGGGCGTGGTGGACCACGCCTTCGGCCGGGACAACTTCGTCGACGACCCGGCCACCGTCAACAGCAAGGACAACCTCCAGGTCGCGGACACGCGCACGGCCGTCCAGAACGCCTGGAAAAGCCCGCAGAAGGGCTTCGCCGACGAGCCGTTCAAGCCGATGGGCCTCGACCGGGGCACCTCCCCTCTCGCCGAGTCCTTCAACGAGCGCCCGTGGGCCACCATCCAGCGGCTGGAGGGCCTGGGCGAGGAGGGCAACACCCTCGGCCTGAACATCTCCGTACGCGTGCCGTCCGACGGGCCCGGCCTCGAAGTGGGCATCGCGCAGTCCGAGCGGCGCTTCGTCACCCACGCACTGGCCACCGCTCCCGAAGGCGTCACGTTCGACCGGAACCTGACCTATGTCCTGGGCGACCTGCTGCCGCACGGCGGCCTGCCCCAGGACTCGCTGCTGCGCGCCCTGCCCGAGCGGCTCGCGGTCGATGAGAAGGGCAAACGACTCCCGGGCGCGCTCCTCGATCCCCACACCCTGTTTGCCGACCTCAAGCGGCAACTGGGCAAGGACGGCATCGACGGCCTGTTGCGCGGCGCCTACGACCGCGGCCTGGACGGCCGGGCCCTCGGTCTGACCCTGGCCACCGGCCGGCTCGACCCCGACCTGACCGCCCTGGGCCGCCTCCGCGACGAGCGGCTGACCGGACAGCTCGACCCGCACCTTTCCCAGGCCGACCGCGCCCGGGCCGCACTCCAGCGGGAGATGCTCGACCGCTACGCCCGCGCGTTCAACCGCCCCCTGGAGATCACCGGCGCCGACGGCACCACGTTCACCGTCCCGTTGGAGGGCGTCCGCCGTCCCCAGCCCGCCCTCGACGTCACCTGGCACCCGCACCAGGGGCCGGGCACCCCCGGACACTGGGAGATCTCCGCACCCGACCGGAGGACCGGACCCGGCGGCACCGGCCCCCGCCCGGACGCCCCCGGACCCCGCCCCTCGGGGAACCGGGAGACCACCCCGCCCGGCCCGCAGCCCCCCACGCCCTCCGGTACGTCCGGCACCTCCGGCGACCTCGGCCCGTCC